>JAGUYW010000022.1 GCA_020061105.1 Anaerolineales bacterium
GATCACCCCCAGGGCGACCAGTAAATCGGGCCATTGGGCCAATGCGCTTTCGGCAGCCAGGCCGCGCAGTCTTTCCACCGGCAGATCCAGGTCGAAGCCCAACATTCGACGGGCGGCCGGGTTGAGATCGACCAGGCGGTTTTGGCGATCGAGCACCATCATCCCATCCGGCATGTTGTTGATCAAAGCGCCATGCGCCACCGGGATGATGCGCTGCTGGTTCTCCCAACTGCGATAATAGGTCAACAGCCAGGCAAACAGCAATCCAGTCACGACCAGGGTGTAGGGCGTAGAGTGGAAGTTGTAAATGGTGACATGCGCCAGGCTGAAAGGAACGCCGCTGACCTGAGCCGATCGATAAGACATCGAGATCTGGTTGGCGTAATCGAGGATATCGAAGGTCGTCGGCGTCGCTCCGGCAAAGAAGATCAAAGCAAATATTAATAATTGCCTGGGATGCGAGCCGCTTGAAAAAGTTGCTTTTGGCTTCAGAAAGTTTTTCCATAAGACACGCCAGGGGCGTTTTTTCCTGGCGCCGGGTTTGGTTGTAGGGCGGCTGTCCTGGTGGGCGGCAAGGTCTTCAAGGCGCCGGCTGGCGACCGGCGCCGGTTGGCCCATGCACCGCGCCACTTTCACGAACCTGTAAACCAACATGGCCAACCCCAACAGAATCAGCAGGTGAGAATAAATCCATTGCAGCCAAAACCAACCGCCAGGTTGAAAAGCAAGCGCCAGGTTGAGAAAACGCGCCTCCGACCGCACCAAAAAGCGTTCAATTAGAACTGGGCTGAGCTGACTCGCCAGGCCGGAGGAAATATGCACCAGGCGCAAATTATCAAGAATCAATACGCCAATGGACGACGAATCTCCCAGGCGCCCGAACCATACCAAAGCCCAGCTTACCGCCGGAACGATCAGCAAGACAGGCAGGTAGCTGCGCGCCAGCCCGGTCACCTGCCCGGTGGTCATCACCACCACCGTCAGCCAGGCAATGGGTATGGCCGCTAACATCGAGAGCGAGATTTTATACCACAGCAGCTTGCCTTCCAGGTCGCTTGAGAAAAAGCCAAGGGCGTCGCTCAGGCTCCAGGCGGCCAACATCATCATTGAAATCGAAATCGGAAGCGCGGCAGGCAGGCGGCGCTGCCGCCAGGCGATCACCCCCAAAACCACAAGTAAAACTGCCAATAACAACAGAGGCAGCAATTCTACAGAAGCATTCACATGACCAGCCAATTCCTGATGAACATGGATCTCACTTTTGATTGGAAAGCGTGGCGGGGAGCCCCCATAACCTTTCCCCCGGCAGAACGCTAACAACAGCGCACGCCTGGGTCTGCAATGCTAAAGCCGGACGTAAATCTGAACAAGTGGGCCGGTTATCGAATCATGGCAACTTGTGAGCAAATTTTATCACAAACCAGAACCGTGATCACTTATCAAATGTGTAATTACGGAAGGGAAAAGCGGTTGAAAAACTCCCAGATCTGGGTATTGCTCAGGTCGCGACTGACCGGGCCAATTTTATCAGCTGGCAGGTACTGCGCCCCACCCGGCCAGGTGTGGCCGCCGCCCTCCAGGGTGCAAAAACTGACTTCCACGCCACCTGCGCAGGCGCGATAAGTATCACACGCGGCGCGCCCATTCTGATAGCTGGTTTCTGGGACGGAGGCGCAGGCATTGCTCTCGACCCAAAAATCCACCACTTCCTGGGCTGGCATGCTGTCGAACCCGATGGTATTGCGAGCGCAAGCGCCAGAAAAGCCGCCGTAATAAGGCGTGCACGGGTCGGCTGTGCCGTGGATATGCAGGACGGCGATCGGACGGGTAGGGGTGCAGCCATCGGGCACCGCCGGCGCGGCCACCGCTGCCACGGCTGCGATCTGCTCAGACATTTCGCATGCCAGGCGATAAGCCAGCATCGCCCCATTGGACATGCCGGTCACGTAGATGCGTTTGGTATCCAAAAGATGGCGCTGCTGGACATCATCGAGCATCATGCGGATAAATTCGACATCATCGACCTGGTTGGCAAAGGCGTAATCGCAGCACGAGCCGCCCGCCCATTCGCCGGCGTTCCAGGTCAGCAGGCGGTTGGGCAGCTGTCCGGTTCCGGCTGGGACAAGTAAGATGAAACCATAAGCATCAGACGCGCTCGGCCAGTGGTCATTCGTGGCGCTGTTCAGGCTGCCGCCGCCGCCGTGCAGGTAGATCACCACCGGGTAGGCCTGGTCGGGACGATAATCGAGCGGCAGGTGCACTGCATAGCGGCGCGTCAACTCGCCTTGCTTTAAGGTAAAGTTCAGGTCTTCACCGCTTTCGGGAGGGAAAATTGTATCGCAAGCGCTCAGCGCCAGGCTGAGAAAAAACAGCAGGGCTAGCGCCAGCCCTGGGGGGGTCTTGCCGGGTTTTTGCATTCTAACTGTTACACCTTCTCTTTTTTTGATCCATCATCATTTTGCGTGAAAGGTGCGAGGCATCGAAATCAGATGCGTCGCACCTGCGCAGCTTTCTAGCGATAATGGCCTAATCATAACACTTTATTTGAAGAGGCGCAAATTATCGAGAATTCCGATTTGTCTGCAGACAAACAGGATTGCGAGCTGAAAGCATTCTATCGGTTAGCTGAACGGCTCAAGAAACGGAATTCATCCAAGGAGAAAGTCTTGTTATAGGCCTTTTGAAAGGTGATAGTACAAATCGTTCCAGCGCAATTTTTCCTTGAACTCTTCGACGTTGGTCTGTTCGTTGATCAGCAGGAACTCGATCCCGGCCATTTCGGCGAAATCGCGCAGGTGCTCAGCGGTGACGGAATAGCTGAAGCTGGTATGGTGCGCCCCACCCGCATAAATCCAGGCCGCAGCAGCCACTTTGAGATTGGGACGCGGCAGCCACAAAGCACGCGCCACCGGGAGTTTGGGCAGCGGGTGATCGGTGGGGACTACATCCACCACATTGGCGACCATGCGGAAGCGCTGGCCCATATCCATGAGCGAAGCGCCAATCGCCGGGCCGGTATTCGCATCGAAAATGAGACGCACGGGGTCAGCCTTGCCGCCAATCGAGAGCGGTAAAATATCCAGTTTGGGCTTGTTTGAAGCAATCGACTCGCAGATTTCGAGCATGTGCGCGCCCAGCACTTTATCGCCTGAAGCACTGAAATGGTAGGTGTAATCTTCCATGAAACTAACGCCGCCCTTCAGCCCGGCTGCCATCACCTTCATGGCGCGCACCAAGGCAGAAGTCTTCCAGTCGCCTTCCGCGCCAAAGCCGTAGCCGTCGCGCATCAGGCGCTGGACAGCCAGGCCGGGAAGCTGGGTCAGGCCGTGCAAATCTTCGAAGGTGGTGGTGAAGGCTTTGAAATTGCCACTTTTCAGGAAGTTGCGCATCCCAACTTCGATGCGCGCCCCTTCACGCAAGGAGGCGTTGCTATCGCCGCCGGGCTTCAACGCCGGGGCTACTTCGTATTCGTCGAGGTAGGCCTGCATCATTGCAGTGATCTCATTTTCGGTTGCGTCATCGACCGCCTTGACCAGGTCGCCCACCCCGTAACCGTACACATCGTAGCCCAGCTTGATCTGCGCTTCAACTTTGTCGCCTTCGGTCACGGCCACATCGCGCATGTTGTCACCAAAGCGGGCGATTTTCGCGCCCTGCCAATCGGCCCAGGCGGCAGCGGCGCGCGCCCATACGCCCAGTTCTCGCTGGACTTCAGCGTTCTGCCAGTGACCGACCACGACTTTACGTTCCAGGCGCAGACGGCTGCCAATGAAACCGAACTCCCGGTCGCCGTGGGCGGCCTGATTCAGATTCATGAAGTTCATGTCTATCTCGGCCCAGGGAATTTCGCGATTATACTGGGTGTGCAGGTGGGCGAAGGGTTTCTTGAGCAGGGTCAGACCGCCGATCCACATTTTGGCGGGAGAGAAGGTGTGCATCCAGGTGATCAGGCCGATGCAGCTCTTGGCCGAATTGGCCTCCAGGCACAATTCTTTGATCGCCTCGGGCGTGGTGATGACAGGTTTGAACACCACATTAACCGGCATCTCCTCCGAAGCGCCCAATGCCCCGGCGATTTCGCGCGCGTGCTCCGCAACCTGTTCGAGCGTTTTGGGGCCATACAGGTGCTGGCTGCCAGTTACAAACCATATTTCATATTGTCGAATGTCAATCATGATTCTGTCTCCTATGTTACGACATTTTTGTCTGTCCATAATAGGCATTGGCGCCGTGTTTTCTGAGATAGTGCTTGTCCAACAACTCTGGCTGCATGGGCGGAATGTCCGGGTCAAGCAGCATGGTATGGAAGTTCATGAAGGCGATTTCCTCTAATACCACTGCATTGTGGACGGCATCTAGCGGATCGACGCCCCAGACAAATGCACCATGACTGTGAACGAGCACAGCAGGGATGGCGTTGGGGTCTTTTCCCTGGAAAGTCTCCTTGATGACCAGCCCGGTTTCTTGTTCATATGCGCCTTCGATCTCAATTTTCGTCATCCGGCGTGTGCAGGGGATCTCGCCATAGAAATAATCACCATGCGTGGTTCCGAGCGCCATGATGCCACGCCCGGCCTGGGCGAAACACGTTGCCCAGCGGCTGTGAGTGTGGACAACCCCGCCGATGTTGGCAAACGCCTTATACAATTCGAGGTGGGTTGGCGTGTCGGAAGATGGTTTCAACTTCCCTTCCACAACCTGGCCTGTTTCCAGGTGCACCACGACCATGTCCTGGGCTTTCATATCATCATAGGAAACACCGGAGGGCTTAATGATCACCAACCCGTGCTCCCGGTCAATGCCCGAGACATTGCCCCAGGTGAAGGTGACCAGTCCATACTTGGGAAGCAAGAGATTTGCCTGAAACACCAGTTCTTTCAATTGCTCTAACATGGTTTTACCTCAATCCATCCACCGCGCTTCTCTCGATGACAAGACCTTGCTTGTAACGTGCCATAAAGGCGGCAAAGCCAGCCACATCGGCTGGGACGGGGGCAATCGTCTGGCTGTTTTGACCGGCAAAGACCTGGTTGGCGAGATAGTCTTCCAGGGGTTCGTCCGCCTTGTCAAGCCTATAGGCAGCCAGCAACGCCATCCCCCAGGCTCCGCCCTCGCCGGCGGTTGCCATTACCGAAACAGGGACATTCATCGCCGCGGCCATGATTTGCTGGCCGACTTCGGGCGTTTTAAAGAATCCGCCATGTCCGAGGAGCTGGTCGAGTTTTACCCCTTCCTGCTCGAACAGGATATCCATGCCAATTTTCAAAGCGCCCAGCGCTGAAAACAGGTGGGTGCGCATGAAATTTGCCAGTGTGAAGCGGCTTGCGGGGGTGCGCACAAAGAGCGGGCGGCCTTCTTCGAGGTGGGTGATGTGTTCGCCGGAAACGTAGTTGTAGGCCAGCAGCCCGCCGCCATCTGGCTCGGCTTTGAGCGCCTGCCGGTAAAGCGTTTCGAATAGGCTCGCCTGGCTGACCTCCACCCCCAGCGCCCTGCTAAACTCGTGGAACAATTCGACCCAGGCGTTCAGGTCGGAGGTGCAATTGTTGCTGTGCACCATGGCGACCGGTTTCCCGCTGGGCGTCGTTACCATGTCGATTTCGGGGTACACTTTCGTCAACGCCTTTTCCAAAACGATCATGGCAAAGACGGAGGTTCCGGCAGACACATTCCCCGTTCGCTCTGCCACACTGTTCGTCGCAACCATCCCCGTGCCGGCGTCGCCTTCGGGCGGGCAGAGCGGAATCGCGGCCTGGAGTTGCCCGCTCGGATCGAGCAGTTTTGCGCCTTCAGCGGTCAGGGTTCCGGCAGACTCCCCGGCGACCAGCACTTTGGGCAGGATGGATTCGAGTTTCCAGGGGATGTTTTCCAAAGCAATGCGCTGATTAAACAAAGCCACCCTGCGCGCATCATAGTCGTGGATCGTGCTGTCAATCGGGAACATGCCCGAGGCTTCGCCCACGCCCAGCACCTTTTGCCCGGTCAGCTTCCAGTGGACGGTACCCGCAAGAGTGGTCAGGAAATGGATGTCTCCAACATGGGCTTCCTGGTTCAGGATGGCCTGATACAGATGGGCAATGCTCCAGCGTTGGGGAATGTTGAAGCCGAATAGTTCGGTCAGTTCTGCAGCAGCCTGGGCGGTGATTGTGTTGCGCCAGGTGCGAAACGGGACAAGCAGGTTCCCGGCCTGGTCAAAGGCCAGGTAGCCGTGCATCATGGCGCTGAAACCGATCGCGCCGATCCGCTGGAGCGGGGCGTTGTATTTTGCCAGCACTTCCCCGGCCAGCATGCGATAGCTTTCTTGCAAGCCTGTCCACACATCCTCCAGGCGGTAGGTCCAGACGCCGTTTTCATAGCGATTTTCCCACTCATAACTGCCCGAGGCCAGCGGCTGGCGATCTGCGCCAATTAGCAGCGCTTTGATACGTGTCGAGCCAAGTTCAACGCCAAGCGCGGTTTTCCCACTCGCAATCGCCTGTTGGATTTCATTTCGTTCCATATTCATCTCCTTAGCTCCCAAAGATAGATAGATCCCATTCATCGATCCATTCTATCACCATCCGCTCGCCTTCAAAGCGGATTGGCAGCCAGACATAACGCGAAGAGCCGATGTCCTCTTTTTTCCACTGGTCGAACATGGCAATATACGCATCTGAGTAACCGGAAACCGGGAAAATGAAGGCGCTCTGTGAGAAAAAGGTTTGATTGGCATTGGGGCCAAGGCAGGGGTTTCCGATGATTTTCCAAGGTCCTAAAATATTTTCTGCCAGCGCGTATTCGGCGGCGTTGGGGTCCCAACCGGTGCAGCCAGAGGTCAGGCAATAATACTTCCCCTGGCGTTTGAAAACTGCCGGGGCCTCGCGCGAGGCATTGATGAAGTTGCGCGTGAAAACCCCCGTGGTTTGGCAATAGTCTGCGGATAGCTCCCCGACATAGAGGCTTTTATTCCATTCGGCTGAATGAAGAAGATAGGCTTTGCCATCCTCGTCTTTGAAAACCGTCAGATCTCGGCTATCGGCTTGATTGGGGGAAAAACTGCCGAGAAATTCGTAAGCTCCTGCGGGCTGATCACAAACCGCCAGGCCAACCCGCGCAGTTTGGTAATCTTCGGTATCGAGATGCATATACATGATGTATTTTTGCGTCAAGTCATTGTAAACCACTTTGGGACGTTCGACAATTTTGCTCGTATGAAGCTCGTGCCTTGGATCATCCTTGACCGCAGGGAGCACCAATCCCAGGTTCTTCCAGTTGTAAAGATCGGTGGAGGAGTAGCAGGAAACCCCAACTGCCTCCACGTTGAACCCAATCAGGCTGTTTTTCTTGGTGGGAGTATCTTTGTTTTCGCCAAACCAGTAATAGGTTCCGTTGTCATACAGGATGCAGCCCCCATGCGCCTGAATGGGATGCCCTTCGTCATCATTCCAGATTTTTCCGGGGAGAAAAGACGTGCGCCGGTACCGCTGACGGACCAGGTTGCGCGCCGCTGCGCTGGGCGAAAATTCCATTTCGACAATCAACTTCTGAATGTACTGGCGGGTTGTTTTGGCCACATCCGGTCTATCATTCAGAACCCGCGAAACGGTCTGGGGTGAAACCCCGGCAGCCAGAGCAATATCTTTAATCGTTGTTCGGCGATTGGGGTTCATGATTGACTCTCCAGAATCAGCACATCTTTCGCGGCCAGTTGAATGGTTCCTGAGACAGGCGTATCGTCCAGTAAATTACGGTACCCAACTGGAAGCTGGATCAACTGTGGCGCATCGGTGAAGTTCAAGATGAAGCGAAAGACCCGTTCTCCCTTCCAACGTTCGCAGACTTCAACACCAGGGGGTGTTTCCAATTTACAGGCAAGCCCTTTTTCCTTCAACAGCCAGCTCAGGAAAACTTCATAGAAAGCGTCGTCGCCGAACACACCAAGATAAATTGTATCACCCAAACC
>JAGUYW010000021.1 GCA_020061105.1 Anaerolineales bacterium
CAGGCCTTTTGGCAGGGGCTGGCTCACGGAGAGCGCTTCGGGCCGCAGCAAGCAGGTCAGGGGCAGGGGTTCAGACAGGTCGTCCATACTGTCAGCATTCATGCTGCCAGAATAGCATACTTGCCCGCGCTGCACAATCCCCCATCCCAGGGTCAGGATGGGGGATTGTTGGGGTACACCGTTGGGGGACAGGGCCTCGGGCGGCCTGGAACTCCCCGCCTTACGCCGTTTTGGGTTACAATTCTTGCAGATTGAGAACGTCATCGAGACCGCCAGGGTGAGGAGCGCCGCGCCATGCCATCTACAAATCCACGCACGATCTTGAAAGAAGTCTTTGGCTACGATGCCTTTAAACCGCTGCAAGAGCAGGTGATTGAGAACGTCTTGCAGCGTCGCGACACGCTGGTGGTCATGCCAACCGGGGCGGGCAAGTCGCTGTGCTACCAGCTGCCGGCCTTGATCTTTCCCGGGCTGACGGTGGTGGTCTCGCCGTTGATCGCCTTGATGAAAGACCAGGTCGAGCAGCTGGGCGAATTGGGGGTGGCGGCCCTGTTCTTGAACAGTTCGCTCTCGCTGCAGGAATATGAGGAAAATGTCGCTCGCGTGCGGCGGGGCGAGATCAAGCTGCTCTACCTGGCGCCGGAGGGCCTGTTCACCGGGCGGGTGTTCAACCTGCTGGCGAGTGTACAGGTCGATTGCCTGACCATCGATGAGGCGCACTGCATCTCCGAATGGGGGCACGATTTTCGCCCGGAATACCGCCAGCTCGTCTCTGTGCGCCAGCGTTTCCCCAAAGCGGTTTACCTGGCGCTGACCGCCACCGCCACCGAGCGCGTGCGCCAGGATATCCAGGAGACGCTCGGTTTCCAGGATGGCAATGTGTTCGTCTCCAGCTTCAACCGTGAAAACCTGATGATCGAGGTGCTGCCGAAAACGGACCCGGCGGCCCAGGCGCTGGATTTTGTGCGCCGCTTTCCAGAGCAGTCCGGCATCATTTACTGCTTCTCGCGCAAGCAGGTGGATGGGTTGGCGGAGTATTTGAACCGCCAGGGCCTGCGGGCGCTGCCCTACCACGCCGGTTTGGAAGACGCCAGGCGTTCTGCCAACCAGGAAGCCTTCATCCGCGATGATGTGCAAATCATTGTGGCTACGATTGCCTTTGGCATGGGCATCAACAAGCCCAATGTGCGTTTCATCTTGCATTACGACTTACCCAAAAGCATGGAAAGCTACTATCAAGAGATCGGGCGCGCCGGGCGAGATGGGCTGCCGGCGTATTGTTTGCTGCTGTACAGCTACAGCGATGTCGCCAGGCTGCGCTTTTTCATCGACGAAAAAGAAGGGCTGGAACGCCAGGTGGCGTTGCAGCAGCTCAAGGCCTTGACCGATTACGCCGAAAGCGGGCAGTGCCGGCGCGTTCCACTGTTGGCCTATTTTGGCGAGCAGTTCCAGCAGCCCAATTGCGGCATGTGCGATCACTGCCTGGACGGCGCCGGTGAGCAGCCCGCAGCGGTGGATGTGACCGTGTTTGCGCATAAATTCCTGTCGTGCGTTTACCGCACCGGAGAGAAGTTCGGGGCCGGGCATATCGTCGATGTGCTGCGCGGTTCGAAGAGCAAGCAAGTGCTCAAATTCGACCACCAGCACCTGTCAACGTATGGCATCGGCAGAGAGCTGGATCGAAAACAGTGGGTTGACCTGGCCTGGCAGTTGGCGCGCCAGGGGCTGTTAGAAAAATACGGCGAGTACGGCGTTCTGCGGTTGACTGGAAAAGCTCACGAGACGTTGAAAAACAAAACGCCAGTGCTGGGGGTCTTGCAGCTGCCGCAAGTTCGCATGTCGCAAGCCGGGCAGCGCGGCGCGCGAGTGGAATATGACGGCGAGCTGTTCAACCTGCTGCGCGAGAAACGCAAGCAATTGGCCGAGGCGGGGCGCGTGCCGCCGTACGTTATCTTTTCCGACCGTACGCTGGTGGAGATGGCGCAAAATTACCCCATGTCGCCGCAGGCCATGCGCCGCATCAGCGGGGTGGGAGAAGTCAAATATGAGCGCTATGGGCTGATCTTTCTGCAGGTTATCCGGGCTTATTGCGAGCCGCGTGGCCTGACAGAAAAGGCGCCCTCTGAAGCCGCGCCCGCCCGGCGCCCCGACCCCAGCTTAGCGAACTACACAGTCCGGCCGCGTTACATCGAAGCCGCTGAGGCTTACAACGCCGGCAAGCCGGTGGCGCAGCTGGCGCAGGAATACCAGGTCAGGCCGGAGACGATCCTCGACCACCTGGCGAAATATGCCCAGGAGGGCGGCCAGCTGCGCGACCCCCACGAACTGCTCGCCTATATCAGCCTGCCGCCCGAAAAGCACCCCGCCGTCATGCAAGCCTTCCAAACCCTGGGAACCGAGCGCCTGAAGCCGGTCTTCGAGCACCTGAACGGCAGCGTCAGCTATGACGATTTGAAGATTTTGAGGATTTGTTTTTTGAGCGGGTGACGCCGCCTGTTATGAAAGAAATTCCTTCCCTTTCTCGAATTAGCTTTGCGATATTCCTGTTGTTTGTGACCGGTTGTGGAACGAAAATCTCACCAAAGCCTGCGGTTACTACGTCCGTGAGTAGCAAAATGCCGATGCCCTCCATTCAGCCTATCTATGTGAAATTAGAAACTTTGGGAGGGCGCGCTCCTTATCTGCCAGATTCTACCGATAAAAAACGTTTTTATGTTCAAATCATTGCCTGGGGAGAGGGGAGAATGACAGGATCTGCGGTGAGTGGTGAGTTGCAAACATTATTCATAACATTGGTGAGGGAGAATGGTGAATGGAAGATCGATTCAATGGATACCGCTCCTTAACTTCACCGGGCGCAAGACGCAGATGAACCACCCGGACATGGAAATGGATGGGAAGGAGAAATCGGTAAAGAATGTCGAAACAAATTTTAATAATAACAATAGTAACCCATGCTTTGGCTGGCATAATACTTCCTGGTATTTTGCTCTGGTTAAATAAATACAAGGAAATCAATCTCCCGCGTGTGTCATGGATATATTCCTGGATCTTATTTTCTTGGAGTTTGTTCTTTTTTTGTTCTGGTTTATTCATAGTACTGAACTTTGTTGTAGGCGGTGGAAAAATTGGGATACTCATCTTTGTTTTGGCGGGTTTTCCATTTTTTGGCTTGGCATTCGCTGCATTTTATCTCTGCATCAAAGGGCTTTTTCGAAGTTAATTAGTTCGTTGGAAATACTTTATCAAACAGTTCGGTTGGTGTTAGCGTCCAAAATAAACGACTCAAAAAGGGTCGAAGTAGCTGTACCATTCCTTTGGGCGGCTGCTGAAGATCATCCCCCGGGATGACGGACGCCAGCGGCAGCGCCAGTTGGCGATACGATGCGCGCGGCCAGTTGGTGGAAGAAGTGCGCCAGTTCAACGGCGGGTATGGCAGCTTCGAGACGGCCTGGCAGTACAACGCCGCCGGGCTGCTGAGCGGGATGTGGTACCCGGCTGGGGCTCAGGGCGGCCTGGGAGAGTTGGTAACCTACACCTACCTGCCGCAGATGGCGCTCAACCAGGCCTATGTCGGCTCGCCGCCCGGCAACCCGATCTACGTGCAGGGCACATCCTACGACGAAGCCGGGCGGGTGACGCTGCGCACGCTGGGGAACAACGCCGTGCAGACGCGCTACAGCTACTACGCCTGGAACATCGCCGACCAGGGCGGGCGTTTGCAGCGCATCCTGAGTCAGAAGCCGGGGACACCCCCCTTCACACACCAGGATTTGAATTACACCTATGACAAGAATGGTAACATCACCGAAATCCAGGATTACGTGTCGGGCGCGCCCCAATACCAGCAATTTGAATATGATAA
>JAGUYW010000038.1 GCA_020061105.1 Anaerolineales bacterium
AACCAAGCGATCAAATTTGGCAAGTGAGGATGTTATGAGCGACAATATTCTGTTCAATCCCTTGAATCCCGAACCGCTGCTTGTGGTCATTTCTGGTCCGTCGGGGGTAGGGAAAGACACGGTTGTGCAGAGGATGACCGAGGTGAGCAAACCATTCCATTTTATTGTGACAGCCACGACGCGGGCTATGCGCCCGGCAGAGCAACACGGCGTGGACTATTTCTTCTATAGCAAGGATGAGTTTGCTCGCATGATTGAAGAGGATGAGTTGCTGGAATACGCCATTGTGTATAACGATTTCAAGGGGATTCCGAAACAACAGGTGCGAGATGCGCTGGCAAGCGGTATGGATGTTGTGATGCGCCTGGATGTACAGGGCGCAGCAACAGTGCGCAAGTTGTACCCGGAAGTGGTGTCGATATTCTTGACCACTCAAGACGAAGATGAATTGGTGCGCCGGCTCAAAGCCCGCAAGAGTGAAAACCCGGAAGACCTGAACTTACGGATTGCGACTGCACGCCAGGAGTTGAAACGCGTCCCAGAATTCGATTATGTGGTGGTCAACCGTGAAGACCGCCTGGATGAGACCGTGCAGATGATTATCGCAATTATGGTGGCTGAGCATTGCCGTGTACAACACAGAAAGGTGGTTTTGTGAATTCCAACCAGGCAAACGATCAATATCCAGGGGTTAACCCATCCGGAGATACGGCCGGCCCTTCCAACGCAGAACGTGGTAATTGGGTTGAAGTTACTTTTCAGGGTGCCAAACCCATCGTTGCCTATGTTTTAATGGGCTTGACAATTACCGTATACATCCTGCAGGAGCTAAGCCTGTGGTTTTTTAGCGGGATCGATATGCCGGCAGCCTTGGGGATGAAATCAAATGAACTGATCCTGCAAGGGCAGATCTGGCGATTGATCACTCCAGTTTTGTTGCACGGCTCGTTAATTCATATCGGCGTCAATATGTATTCGTTGTATGCCCTGGGGCCGGGACTTGAAAATCATTATGGAAGGCGCCGCTTTTTGATTTTATATATATTAGCTGGTTTTGCTGGTAATGTAGCCTCATTCATGTTCACATCGGCTAACTCGCTGGGCGCTTCAAGCGCCATATTCGGATTGTTGGGAGCTTATGCGGTATTCCTTTACCAGAATCGTGAACTGCTGGGCGAGCAGGCGCGCCGGGCGTTAACCAACCTGGCAACTGTGGCGGCCATTAATCTGGTCATCGGTTTGAGTGGGGGGATCGACAATTGGGGCCATATCGGTGGATTGGTGGGCGGGAGCCTGTTTGCCTGGTTATCAGGACCGTTGATGGCGATTGGCGGGCAGATACCTGCCCTGACACTGGTTGACCGGCGCGACCTGGGCGATGCTCTGCGGGCGGGAATATTGGTCGGCGCGCTGTTCGTAATTTTGGCTGCCGGCACGATTTTGTGGCGCTTGTAAGAAGGTCGTCTAAATATCCAAAAATTTCGGGGGGCGTTTTTCGAGGAAGGCGCGCACGCCTTCACGGTGTTCCTGGCTTTTGCCGGCAATTTCCTGAATGTGGGCTTCGTAATCGAGCGCCTGCTCCAGGTTGGGGAGCACGGCTTTGTTGAAGGCGCGCTTGGTCAGCCCGAAGGCGCGCAGCGGGCCTCTCGCTAATTCTTCAGCCCAGGCGGCAGTTTGGGCAGGCAGATCATCTGCGCTGGCAAGCCGGTTAACCATGCCCCATTCCAGAGCCTGTTGGGCGCTGATGGGGGTGTTGCAGAAGGTGGCCTCGCTGGCGCGCCCCAGTCCGATCAGGGCTGGCAGCAGCAACGAAACGCCCGAATCGGGCGCTAACCCAATGCCGTTAAACCCAACCACAAAACGCGCCGTGTCGCTGGCGATCCGGAGATCGCAAGCCAGCGCCAGCCCGAGGGCAGCGCCTGAGACCATCCCATTGATTGCCGCCAGGATGGGTTTTTCGAGATGGCGCATTTGCATGATCAGCGGGTTGTAGGTGCGCAGCAAATGGTAACGGATGGGTATATCTTCTTCCTGGAGGAATGCGGTGATATCTTGACCGGCGCTGAATACCCCGCCGCTGCCGGTCAATGTCACGCAGCGCACCTGTTCGTCGCGAAGGGCGCGCTGGAAAGCTGATTGCAACGCGGCAATCAGCTCCAGGTTCAGGGCGTTCACTTTCGGGCGGTAAATGATCAGGTTCAGCACGCCCTGGTGGAAATCGATCTGTAAAGATTCGCTCTCACTCACAGAAAATTAAAAGGGTGAATCGGGGTCGTCCGAATCTGTATCGCCCAAATCCAGGCTGTCATCGTCGTAATCATAGCCGATCTCTAACTCGCCTTCTTGGGTTTCCATACGTACCCACAGCAATAGCATCTGGCCGTCGTCGATTTCTAAAGAGCGGGCTGCCAGGATGGGGGCCTGATTTTCCAGGCCGTCATTATCGCGATATTCCAGGTGAATGGGGCGGTGATTGTGCCAGGCCCGGTAACAGCGTTCTACCAAAGCCGGGCCGTTGAAGGTACGCAGGCGAGTGACGGCGACATCGAACAGATAAGGTCCTTCATTCAAACCGATAGCCCAACCGTCATTGACGGATTCAAAAACCGGAGGCGGGCCTTCGATGATGGTGATTTTGTCGTCCATGTGTGTATTTCTCCAAGTTTGCAATCATACCATAAAACCAAGCGCCTAAGCGAAGAACTTGCACGGGTGGAAGGCGTTCTCCAGCTGGATGTTGTACTTAGGAAGGGTTGGGGGTAGCACAGAGCAAACCCTACCGAACCGTCTTGCCGCGGGTATAATGCAAGGTAGGAGAAAACGAGTATGCACAAATTGGTGATATTGATCGAAGAATCAGAGGCCTGGGAACAAGGCGAGGAGCGCTGGCCGGATTTTTTACATAATGCAGAGCGCATGCCAGGTCTGCGCCGTGAGTCGATCAGCCAGGTCGAACATTTTTTGTTTGGCGACAAAGCCTATGTAAAAATGCACGAGTTGTTTTTCGATTCGCGCAGCGCTGTTGAAGAGGCAATGAGTTCACACTACGGGCGGGCGGCAGGTGAACTGTTGCAGCGAATGACGGATGGTCGGATGACGCTGTTCATTGCGGATCATAAAGAAGACGAAATGACCAATATCCGCAAATACCAGTCGCCCGAACCGGCGGCTTAAGTACCCAATGCGCATAAATCAAAAAATCGTCGGTTGGATTATCGGCGTCTTGCTTTTGGTGGTCCTGGTCGTGTTCGTCGGGCGATATTTTTGGCCGGGCAATCGCAACCGCAACGCCCAGGTCATGGCCTGGTTGCGAAATGCTGAGAAATATCCCGAATGGAGCGTCCAGGCCGGGGAGCGCTGCGGGCAAGCCCCGTTCATCTTGCCAACCAGCGGGTTCATTGGCTTTATTTGGGGAGATTCTTTCTGGGTTGGGCATCGCCACCAGGGGATCGACATTTTTGGCGGCGGCCCGGTCAATGAGACCGCAGTGATTGCCGCTTATTCTGGCTACCTGACCCGCCAGGCGGATTGGAAGTCAACAATAGTCATCCGCATCCCGGACGATCCATTACAGCCTGGACGGCAGATCTGGACTTACTATACTCACATGGCGGGGCCGGACGGCGAGTCGACCATCAGCGCCGAGTTTCCACCTGGAACGACAGAGGTGTATGTTCCTGCCGGCGCCTTCTTAGGATACCAGGGCAATTATTCTGGCAATGCGGGCAGGCCGGTGGGGGTGCACCTGCATTTTTCGATTGTTCTGGATGATGGGAAGGGCAGTATTCGCAATGAATTGGAGATGGAAAATACGCTCGACCCTTCTCCATACCTTGGGTTGCCCTTAAACGCTGTCTCCAACCCCAATCGCATCCCGGTCTGTAACAATGAGGAATGAGCAATGAATGAAATCCAACCAGGCGCTCAAGCTTTCAAAGATCAGGTTGTGATCGTAACTGGCGCCGGGCGCGGCCTGGGGCGAGCATTAGCGCTGGCTTTTGCCAACCTTGGGGCGATTGTGGCGGTGAACGACCTGTCGCCGGTGAATTTGGATGAAACGGTCGCAAGGATCCTGGCGGATGGCGGGCGAGTTAAAGATTACATCTTTGATGTAGCCAAGAAAATCCCTGTTCAAACCATGCTTCAACAAATCGTGGCTGATTTTGGACGGGTGGATATCCTGATCAATAACGCTGGGGTTGCGCCTCGCGCCCAGGTCTTGGAGATGGATGAGTGGGATTGGCATCGTACAATGGATGTCAACCTGGGTGGGGCTTTTTTTATGATGCAGGTGGTTGGGCGCATCATGCGGCAGCAGGGCGGCGGGGTGATTGTCAATATCGCCCTTTCCGAGCGTTGGGCGCAAGCGCTGACAGGCCGAGCAGCCTTCGTTGCTAGCAAAGTTGGGTTGGTGGGGTTGACTCGCCTGGCGGCGCACGAGTTGGCTGCGGAGAAGATTCGGGTGCACGCGGTGTGCCCGCCCGGGTTGAGTTTTTTTGAGACCGGTGATTTCCCTGCCACAGCTTCTGTGGATTCGACAGCCATTGTCAGGCAGGTTTTGTGGTTGTGTAGCTCACAGGCTAAAGATTTGAACGGACAGGTTATTGAAATCGAGGAGGCATAACAAATGAGCGAAAATAGCAGTATTTTGACAGAAACTCGCGCTCGCGTCGGATTGGTACAACTGAACCGTCCCAAGCAATTAAACGCCTTAGATAGCGTTTTGGTGGGCGAACTGATGCAGGCTTTGGAGGCCTTTGACGCAGATGCAGAGGTTGGGGCGATAGTGATTACTGGCAGCGAGCGCGCTTTTGCTGCTGGAGCGGATATCAAGGAGATGGCTGGCGCATCGGCGGTAGAAATGTTTGTGCGCGATAACATCTCGCAGTTTGACCGAATCCGCCAGATCAAGAAACCGGTCATTGCGGCTGTCTCAGGTTGGTGCCTGGGGGGAGGCTGCGAACTGGCTATGTCTTGCGATATGATCGTGGCTTCCGAATCGGCTCGTTTTGGGCAGCCTGAAATTACTATTGGCGTGATTCCTGGGGCTGGCGGCACGCAGCGATTGACTCGGGCAGTGGGGAAGGCCCTGGCGATGGAAATGGTCTTGAACAACCGCACCCTGACTGCCGAAGAAGCGCAGCACTTTGGGCTGGTGAACCGGGTTGTACCGGTAGAACGTTACCTGGACGAGGCGCTTGGGCTGGCGAGTGAAGTCGCCGGACGCGCTCCCCTGGCGCTGCGCCTGGGCAAAGAAGCCATCAATCATGCTTTCGAATCTTTCCTTACGGATGGTCTGACCGATGAGCGGCGGGCTTTTTACCTGCTCTTTGCCTCGCAAGATCAAAAAGAAGGTATGGCAGCGTTCATGGAGAAGCGCCCGGCGCAGTGGAAAGGCCAGTAGTCGGCTTACCTGAAATTATCCGTGGGCTGGATGATCTAGGAATCGACCGGGCGCGCCCGGTGATTGCCCATGCCTCGCTCTCGGCTTTTGGAAATGTAAACGGCGGGGCGCAAATCGTTGTCCAGGCTTTGTTGAGCACCTTTGACAGTCTGGTGATGCCTGCCTTTACCTATAAGACCATGCTCACACCAGAAACCGGACCCGCACAGAATGGGATGACCTATGGCAGCCAGGTGCATGCCAATACCGTGGCGAAATTCTTCAAACCTGAGATGCCTGTAGATCGCCTGATTGGCGCTGTGGCAGAGGCGCTGCGGACATATCCCCTGGCGCAGCGCTCGATGCATCCCATCCAATCATTTGTCGGGGTGAATGCGGCGGACGTACTGCAAAGCCAGAGCCTTGAGGATCCTCTGGCCCCGCTGCGGGTGTTATTTGAACAAAAAGGTTGGGTATTGCTACTGGGGGTTGATCATACAGTGAACACCAGCATTCACTATGCCGAGAAGCGCGCCGGACGCAGGCAGTTCGTCCGTTGGGCGCTGACCAAAAGCGGGGTTGTTGAATGCCCGTCATTTCCAGGCTGCTCGGATGGTTTTGAAGCCATTGCGCCTTATGTGGAAGGATTTACCCGGCGCGTGCGGATTGGAAGGGCTGAGATTCGCGCTGTGGCCTTGCCAGACCTGGTTGGCGCTGTCGAAGCAATGCTGCACGCCGATCCTCTGGCGTTATTATGCGAGCATTCTTACTGCGAACGTTGCGCAGCGCTTCGCACATACGCTTCAGGATGAACCATTATTTTGTTCGTCAGCAGCAACTGGCCAATCCGTCCAGAAGGTTGCCCCGCTGCCTAATTGACTGTTGACCCCGATTTGTCCGGCGTGGTTTTCGACGATCGATTTGGCAATTGCCAGGCCAAGACCGCTGCCGCGCAATGTTCCGGGACGCGTCTGCCCGGCGTCGGCGCGGTAGAAGCGTTCGAAAACGTGCGAAATATGCTCTGGAGCAATTCCGGGACCGGTATCGCGCACCAAAAAACGCAAGATGTTCTCCTTCGGGCCTGGGCGGATCAACATCTCGATGGTACCACGGCTGGGGGTGTGTTTGATGGCGTTTTCTACCAGGTTATATAATACGCGCCGTACCTGGTCTTCATTCCCTAGAATGGGTTGGATATCGGATTCGATATCCAGGGTAAGCTGTACTTCCGCCTGGGCGGCCCGGATGGCGAAGGTGTTACGCACTTCGCTGGCGATTTTTCCCAGGTCTACCGGTATGCGCTTACTGGGGCTTAAACCAGCCTCCATTCGAGAGAGGTCGAGCAGATCGTTGACCATGCGCACCAGGCGATTGATCTCGGTCTCGATTTCGTCAATAAAGCGGCTGGCGATTTTTTTATCTTCTAACGCGCCGTCGCGTAAGGCCTCTGTACGCAGTTTGATCACGGTCAAAGGGGTGCGAAGTTCGTGGCTGGCGTTGGCGACAAAGGCCCGCAATTCGTTTACATTGCTTTGCAATCGGTTTGCCATGCTGTTGAAAGCTTCAGCCAGGCGGCGCAACTCTTCCGGCCCGGCTGGTTTCACCCGAGCGCCTAATTCGCCGCGTTCCATTTTTCCGGCTGCCTGGGTGAGCGATTGAATGGGCGCAGCCAGGTTGTTTGCCAGAATCCACCCAAACATGCCAACTGCTGTCAGGATGGCAATGGAGGTTAAACCCAGGATCAAGAGGGAACGCCGGGCAGAGTCCTGGGTGGCTTGCATGGGCGTGCCCAGGCGTAAGATGGCTATGATCTCGTTTTCACGCTGAACCAGGACCGCAATATATAACATCCGCACACCACGTGGGTCGTTGCGAATGCGGATGCCCTGGCTCAGTGGATTTTCCAGGGCGTCAAACACTTCAGGGGCGTTTGCCCGGTTGGCGCGTGGCGGCATTTCACCTGAGCTATCTGCTAAGGGCAGACCATCCACAAGATAGACAGTATATTGGATGTTCGGGTTATCGATGAACATCTGATCCAGCACATCCTGGATGTATTTGGGTTCTACCTGGTTTTGTTCAAGCTGCTGGATCGGCAGCTCGAGAAAGTTTGCTACCGCTGCTGCCAGGCCTTGCAGGTTGTGTTCGGCTTCGGCGATGGAAGCCTGGTAGATCGAACGACCAGCAAACACAGCCATCAGTAAAATGCTGAGAACAGAAACAGCCAGGTGCGAGAGCACCAGGCGCGAATTAAGCGTCCGCAAAGAATACATGAAATATCAGGAAAGGTCGTTCGGATCGATAAACCGGTAACCGAAACCGCGCACAGTTTGGATGAACTCAGGGTTTGCCGGGTCATCTTCTATTTTGGTGCGCAGCCAGCGTACATGCACATCCAAAGTACGCGGGTCGCCGCTCCAGTCCGTACCCCAAACCAACCCAATTAAATCATCCCGGCTCATGGCGCGGCCAGCGTTTTTCATCAGCACTTGCAGCAGGTCAAACTCACGGCCTGAGAGCTGCACGTCTTTCTCGTTTTTGAGCACGCGTCGTGCTTCCATATCCAGGCTCAAATCGCGCATGGTCAACACGGTCGCTGGGGCTTGCGGGGTTGAGGCTTGAATATCCAGGGCAACTCGCCGTAAGAGAGCGTTGATGCGCGCCAATAATTCACGGAATGAAAACGGCTTTGCCAGGTAATCATCTGCGCCCACTTCCAGACCTAAGACGCGGTCGATTTCCTCGCTGCGGGCGGTGAGCATAATCACCGGGGCGGTGGTAAATGTGCGCAAGCGCCGGCACACTTCAAACCCGCTGATATCAGGCAGCATCAAATCTAACACGATCAAATCCGGTTCAATTTCGCGCGCAACCTGCAAGGCAGAGTTGCCATCCGCCACGGCTTCCACCTGGAAGCCTTCTCGCTTCAAGCTGTAGGTGAGCGAGTCGGTAATCAAGGTTTCATCATCGACAAGCAATATCCTTGCCACAGTGTCCTCCGAGTAGTCTTCTTCTAGACAGGTAGCCCATATTGTAACACCAGATTTCTAAAAGATGGGTTGAAGAGCCAATGCCTGAAAATGAAGCGATGAGTTGTGAACTCGATCATTGTACCTGCCAAAGCTGTAAATTCGGTTACAATCCGAAATGTGAAACATACCCCATTATTGTGGTTTTCGAGTGCGTTTTTGTGTGGCATTTTCTTAGGGCAGGCAACCGGCTGGAGCGAGACGGCCTGGCTGTGGATCGCTGCCCTATTTGGGGCGCTGTTTGCGCTTCAATGGCTGCCACTCCGTAAACGATTATGGAGAAAGATTGCTCGTTCTTTGCCTGCCTGGTTGGAGTTCAAACAGTTGGAGGCTTGGGCGCCGTATCTTCTGCTGTTGAGCGTTGCAGCTTGTGGGGCGGCGCGCTTCCAGGCCTTTCAGCCAGTCATAAACAGCGAATTTATTGCCTGGTATAACGACCGCCAAGGGGCGTATATTTTGCAAGGGATGATTGTCGCCCCGCCCGACCAGCGCGATGGATACACAAACTTACGCATCCAGGTGACCAGTTTACGCCCCGCCGACCAATGGCTGGATGAGACGGTGGGCGGCCTGGTCCTGGCCAAGGTCCCGCCGGGCAGCCAGTGGCGCTATGGAGACCGGGTGTGGTTGCGCGGAACCCTGGAAACGCCCTTTGAAAGCGAGACTTTCTCTTACCGCGATTACCTGGCGCGCCAGGGAATTCACTCCGTTTTGACCTGTGGGACTTGCCTGGATTGCTCGCCCGTTGCGCAGGAGACATGCATCCGGTTGCTCGAGCGCGGTTTGGGCAACCCGCTGTTGTCATTCATTTACCGAGTGCGCCAGCGTGGTTTGCAATTGGTGTATGGTTATTTACCCGACCCTGAATCCTCGCTGTTGGCAGGCATTCTATTGGGGGTGGAAAGCGGCATCCCGCCAGATGTGCAGCGCGCCTTTCAAGACACAGGCACTTCTCACATCATCGCCATTAGCGGTTTTAATTTCACGATCGTCGCGGGTCTGTTTGCAACCCTCTTCAGCCGTTTATTTGGGCGCTGGCGCGGCGCGCTGGCAGCTTTGATCAGTATTGCGATTTATACAGTTCTGGTGGGTGCTGGGGCGGGGGTGGTGCGAGCGGCTTTGATGAGCGGCTCATCTTTGATTGCCCACCAGCTTGGTCGCCGGCAGCATGGCTTGAACAGCCTGGGCTTTAGCGCCGCCCTGATGGCCTGGCTTGATCCGTGGGTGTTGTGGGATGTCAGCTTTCAACTCTCTTTCACTGCCACCTTGGGCTTGATTTTATACGCTGAACCGCTTGGCGCAGCCTTTGTGTATTACCTCGTCGAAGAGTTGAAACTTGCACCACTTGGCCTGGCAAAACGCCTCTCCGGGCCGGTGGGTGAATATTTCTTGTTCACCCTGGCCGCCCAGGTTACCACTTTGCCGGTTATCATCTATCACTTTCAGCGATTACCGTTGGTTTCGCTGTTGGCAAACCCGTTGATCCTGCCCGCTCAACCGCCGGTGATGATCTTTGGCGGCCTGGCGGTGTTGTTGGGGATATTATTCGAGCCGCTTGGGCAGGCCGTGGCTTATTTGTTGTGGCCATTTTTGGCTTACACCACCCGCCTGGTGGGAGCGCTTGCCAGTTGGAACGCCGGCATGCTGGTGTTGGGGAAAACCAGCCTGGCCGTCGTGGCGGCCTTTTACCTGGTCTTGTTGGGATGGACATTTGGCAGACAATATCTGCGCACCTGGCTGCCAGGCGCAGTGGGCGCCAGCGCATTCTCTGGCTGGAAATTGCTGCTTTCGAAGTTCATCATTCCGGGCATAATTGGGGCGGTGCTGTTGACCATCGTGGTGTGGCAAGCCGCTCTCAACCGCCCGGATGGACGCTTGCACCTGACCGTGTTCGATATCGGCAGCGGCGATGCGGTGTTGTTGCAGACGCCGTCTGGAAGAAGGGTGTTAATTGATGGCGGACCGAGTCCCAGCCGCCTGTCAGATAGCCTGGGGCGCCGGCTGCC
>JAGUYW010000059.1 GCA_020061105.1 Anaerolineales bacterium
AGCGCGGGCGTGATCTGCGCGGTGAACTGATCGCCAACGAGTATGATCTGGATGAGAAAGCAGAAGAATGAAGCGGGTTTTTCTCGATTCCAGCGCATTGTTTGCCGCAGTGTATTCTGATCGGGGCGACACCCGTGGAGAAGGTTAACCACCAGGCCAACCCGGCGGGGATCGAACCTGCCTGGAGCGCTTGCAAGGCCCTCCAGCCGTAAGACGGTATGGGGGAGAGCGCGGGCGGGTAGCTTGCGCCCGTCGGGGGGTGGGAAGCTCAGAATTTGGACAAAATGTTGAATGCCTTAAAACCGAACAGACCGAGCGCGCTCAGGAAAGCCAATATGACCAGGCTGAAAAAGGCTCCAAAACAGTTGGTCGATTGGAAGGTCAGTGTTTGAATGAACGCACACGCTCAATTTGCATGAATTTCCGGACTGCTATCGTTTACAATTGGATGACCGCACCAAACTGCTTAATGGAGATTTGGAATGGCAAAACACAAAGACCCTTTGCTGGTGGCCTTATTGGAAGGCAAATCGTATACCTGGACAACGCCCGACGGCGGCGATTTTGCCTCCATGCGCAAGGCTGTCAAACACGGGCAAACACTGACCATGTCGCCGGTGGAAGACCCGGGCGAAGTGCAGGTTGGTGATATCGTCTTTGTAAAATGGCGCCAGGGGTATCTCTTTCACATGGTGGGAGAGATCCAAGGCGACCAATTCCTGATCGTCAACAGCCTGGGCAAGGTGAACGGCTGGGTGAGCGGCGCCGATATCCTCGGCCGGGTCACTCAGATCGTCGACCCAGAAGAGCGCCCGGCGGTACCGGTGATGCTGGAGCAATTGCGGGCGGCCTATCACAGCCTCATTCAACAAGAACTGCCCAATCGCGACGACACCCAGCGCTTGCTGACAATTGTCGACGATTTGCAATGGTATGCCGGTCGCATCGGGGAAGAACGCTGGGATCAAATGCCGCGCTCAAATCAATGGAGCTTCGCCCAAATCCTTTGGACCCTGGTAAAGCAGGCCAAAGCAGGACAAGCGCCGCTTGCGAAACGCGTGCATTATTTCATCGATTGTGGAAAAGAATGCGTGGGATCGGCCAGCAAAATCTATGCCCTCTTCGAATACAGTTCCTTGATGTAAGGCGAAGGGTTGGCAGGATCCATCATTGATCGGGTAAACACATCACCCTGGAAAGGATAAAATAAATGTCCCTGGCACGCAAGAAAATCATACTCTTTTTAATCTTGACCTTCTCATTCAGTGGGGTGTTTTATTACCTGATGGCTTCGGCAGGTGAGATCGGGTCTTATACCCTGGGCTTGATGTGGTGCCCCGGCATCGCTGCCCTGTTGACGCAGTTTGCCTTCCAGCGCAACGTGCGCGGTTTGGGATGGGGGACCGGGCGCCCGAAGTACCTGCTGCTGAGCTATGGGCTGCCGGTGATCTATGGGGTGGTTATCTACGGGGTGGTCTGGCTGACCGGGCTGGGCAAATTCTCGCCCGATGAAATTGCACAGCAGGTAGCGGCGCAATTCCAATTTGAAGTCAGTTCGCCCATTGTGGTGGTCGTGCTCTACACACTGGTGATGGCGACGATCGGCATCCTTCTAAGCGGATTGACCGCCCTGGGAGAAGAAATCGGGTGGCGAGGTTTGCTAGTCCCGGAATTGGCCAAAGAGACCAGCTTCACCAAAACCGCCTTGTTCAGCGGGATCATCTGGGCCGCCTGGCATTTTCCCGTGATTCTATTCGCCGATTACAACGCCGCTGGAATCCCGGCCTGGTATAGTTTGACCAATTTTTTCGTTGCCGTCGTCGGTCTCAGTTTTGCCTTCGCCTGGTTGCGGCTGAAATCCGGCAGCCTGTGGACGGCGGCGCTGTTGCACGCCAGCCATAATTTGTTCATTCAGAATATTTTCACGCCCCTGACCGCCGATACCGGAATAACCGCCTATATCATCGACGAGTTTGGCATCGGCCTGGCGCTGGCCGGCGTGGCAATCGCCTGGATCTTTTGGCGCAAGCGCGGCGAACTACCTGCGGTTGCTTCGTAATACGGTATCTGCACGAACAGGAGTCTCGATGCAAACCATTTTTCAGAAGTTGAACATGAAAGACGAGAAGGAAATCGTGGTGTTGAATGCGCCGCAGAGTTTTGAAGTCGCGCTGGAAACCCTGTCTGGCGTGCGCGTCATTCGCAACCTGGCTGAAGTGGAGAAGGCGCATTTTGCGCTGGCCTTCTCGATCACACAACCTGAACTCGACACAGCCGCTACCGAAATCACCGCCAAAGCCGCGCAAGATATCAAGCTGTGGTTTGCCTACCCCAAGCAGAGTTCGAAGAAATATCGCTGCGAGTTCAATCGCGACACCGGCTGGGACAAACTCGGTCAGGCAGGTTACGAACCGGTGCGCCAGGTTGCGATCGACGAAGACTGGTCGGCGGTGCGCTTCCGGCAGGTGGCGTACATCAAGACGATGATTCGCCAGGAGAAGGATATGCTTTCCGCGGCCGGCAAACAGCGCAAGCAGAATGAGGAGACATAGCATGTACGGCTTGATTGGGAAAATCAAGACGCACCCAGGGCAGCGGCAGACCCTGATTGCGATTCTGCTCGAGGGAACTGGCGGGATGCCAGGCTGCCTGAGCTACGTGATTGCAGAAGATGCCAGCGATCCAGAAGCAATTTGGATCACGGAGGTGTGGGAGAGCCAGGCCAGCCACCAGGCTTCGTTGGGGCTGCCGGCTGTGCAAGAGGCGATCGGGCGCGGCAGGCCGCTGATGGCCGGGTTTGGGGAACGCTTCGAAACCAGACCAGTGGGCGGTCAAGGACTTTTGGCGAGCGAATAACCGCCAGTTGTGAAACCACCTGGTATCCAAATTTGCTATAATTGTATAGACAGTCGTTCCCAGATCCCCTCAACGAGCATCACCCACCCAGGGCGACGGCACCCATTCTTAATTGAGGAGGCAGCGATGCAAACGACTTATGACCGGAATCGTGAAGTGCAGGTGGGCGATCGGGCCTGGATGAGCAAACGCGTGCACGAGGAGGATGTGCGCTTGTTTGCCGAAATCAGCGGCGACCGCAACCCGGTGCACCTGGACGAAGAATATGCCGCCACGACCTTCTTCAAACGGCGCATTGCGCATGGAGCGCTCTCGGGGGCTTTGATCTCGGCGGTGCTGGGCACGCTGCTGCCAGGCCCGGGGGCAATCTATCTTTCGCAGACGATGAATTTCAAAGCCCCGGTGTATATCGAGGATGAAATCACCGCTCAAGTGGAGGTGATTGCCTATCGCGCCGACAAGCGCATCGCGACCCTCAAAACCGAGGTAGTGAACCAAGACGGAAAGTTAGTTTTAGAAGGCGAAGCGGTGGTGATCGCGCCGCTGCCTGCCAGTTGAGCAAACCAGACTGCTAAAGGAGAAAAGACGATGAACTGGAACCAGCAAGTAGAAGAGATGATGAAGACCTGGACTACGAGCCAGGAAAAGGCCTGGAAGGATTTTTTTGATACGATGCAAGGAATGGGCAAATCGCAATCGACGCGCATGTGGGAATCGACCCTGTCGATGGGCGAGGAGATGCTCAAGAATACCTTCAAGACGCAATCCGAGTGGCTGGCAGCCTGGGTGGATGGGCTGGCGAGCATGGAGGGCGTTCCGGCGCAGGCAGTTGAGTCGGCGCGCCAGTTCCAAGAGATGGCAGCGCGCTGGAACAAAACCCAGGCTGACCTGTTGGGCAATTGGTTCGGAATGATGAAAAAGTTTACCCCCGCCCGCCCCACGGACGCCTGGACAGAAGCGCCGCAGAACATGTTCAAAACCTGGCAGGATACCACCCAGAGCATCATGGACGCCCAGGCCAAGTGGATGCGCTCGTGGATGAGCCAGGGAAGGAAGCCGGATGATGAGTGAAAAGGAGTGGGGCGAACAGGCCAGCGAGATGATGCGCTCGTGGGCGGAGGCGCAGCGCACGCTGTGGAGCGCCTGGACGGAGATGGCCTACGGAGCGGCTAAGAAAACGCCGACCTTTAACGAGGTGGCCGATGAATGGCAAAAGCTGGCGACGCAATCGCTGCAGGCCTGGGGCGAGGCGGCTGACCCGATTGCCCGGCGTGTGGCGGAGCAGTTTGTGGCTTCGCAGGGGGTGATGCTGCGCTTTGTCGATTTTGCCGCCCAGGCCTGGGAAACCGCCGCTCCGAAAATGGAAGCCGGCGCCGACTGGCAGGAGTCGCTGCAAGACTCAATGGAGCAGCTGCGCCAGCGCTGGCTGGGGCTGCCTGCCCAGGCAGAGGCCATCACCCAGGATATGGAAGCCCTGTGGCAGCTATACCTGGATCAGTGGCGCTCTTTTGGGCAGCCATGGGGCAGCGCCCTGAGCAGCGCCCCGGGTTTGCTGGGGCGCACGGCTGCCGGCGACCCGGCGGCAATGGTCGAATTGAGCGAGGCCTACCGCCAGGCCTACCAGCAAACGATGGGCAAGATGGCGCAAAGCCCCAACCTGGGGATGGCGCGCGAATCGACCGCCCGCATGCAGGAAGGCTTTGACGCCTTTGTGGCGATGCAACTGGCGAATGTGGAATACCAGGCTGTGATGGCGGAAATCTGGGAGGCGGCCTTCAAGCAGTTCGGCGAAGACCTGGCAGCCCTGGCAGAGCAGGAAAAAAAGATCGAGAGCGTACGCGAGCTGGTGCTGCTGTGGACGCGCGGGGCGGAGGGCAT
>JAGUYW010000088.1 GCA_020061105.1 Anaerolineales bacterium
CCGACCGCTGAGTTAAGGAAGCGAGTAATAACCTGCGTAACGCAGCCGACCGCTGAGTTAAGGAAGCGAGTAATAACCTGCGTAACGCAGCCGACCGCTAAATGTAAATGGCGATAACATTTGGTGGAATTGGGGGTAGAATTGGAATAGGAATAATTGAAGAGTTATTTGCTGACTGGATGTCATTGGAGGTAATTGATGAGCACAAATTTCTGTCCGCATTGTGGTACTCCAAATGCTACGCAAGCGCGTTTTTGCGCCAACTGTGGCAAACAAATGCCTTCGCAGCCTGTGCCAGGAGTGGGGCCGAACTGCCCGAAATGTAATACACCGTTACGACCGGGCGCCAAGTTTTGTCCCAGTTGCGGGCACCATATGCCTGCTCCTTCTGGTCAAGGCAGTACTCCTCCTGCCGGGCCGCCTGCGAGAACGCCGCCTGCGAGAACGCCGCCTCCGGCCACACCGCCTCCTGCTGCCCCGCCTGCCAGGCCTGCGCCGGGCAGCGCGCCTGCCTCTCCCGGCACCCAACTGTTGAAGGACGAATCTCAAGCCGGCGCCAGTTTGGTTGTGCGTTGGATGGGCGGCAACAGCCAGCAATATCCGGTGAACCAGGCTTCTCTGACAGTCGGTCGCGCCCCAGGTAACGATGTGGTCATCAATCACCCTGCGGTGTCGGGTCGCCACCTTAAGGTAGATTCGGTCGGGGGAAAGTATACGATTACGGATCTCGGCAGCACCAATGGCACGATGGTGAATGGTCAGCGTGTCCAGCCCAATACCCCGGTTATGCTCAACCCTAGCGACGCCCTGCGCATTGGCGACCTGACCGGCAACTGGGTTGGTTTGAACTTGCAGGTTGCGGGTGCGGAGATGCTGCGTTCCCTTTCACTTGGCAAGTTAGACCTCAGCGGGCAAGACCGCATCATGGTAGGGCGTGATACCAACAGCTATCTGCCCCTAAATCACCCAGCCGTCTCTTTCCGGCACGCTGAAATTTTTAAACAGAGTGATGGCTCGCTGGCAATTCGTGACCTGGGCAGCACGAATGGCACCTTTGTCAATGGGCAGCGCATCAGCCATTCGCCCCTCAAGAGCGGCGATGTAATTCAGATTGGGCCGTTCAAGTTGAACTATGACGCCCAACAGCAAAGCCTGGCGCAATCCATGCGGCTGGGGCATCGTATCGACGCCATCAAGCTAGGGCGCGAAGTTGCTAACAAGAAGATGATCTTGAATAATGTTTCGATGACGGTCAACCCGGGCGAATTTGTGGCCCTGGTCGGCGGCAGCGGCGCCGGTAAGAGCACCTTGATGAAGGCCATGAACGGCTACGAACCAGCCAACCATGGCAATATCCTTCTCGATGGTGAGCCGCTCTATTCACGCCTGGATATGTATCGTACCCAAATGGGCTATGTCCCACAGGATGATATTATCCATCGCGCCCTGCCCGTCAAATTGGCCTTGTGGTATGCTGCCAAGCTGCGCCTGCCAGACGCAAAGCCAGCCGAGATCGAAGCCCGCATTCAGGACGCATTGCGCGCTGTGGATATGGTCGAACACGCCAGTAAACCGGTGCGCGTGCTGAGCGGTGGTCAGCGCAAGCGCGTCAGCATTGCGGTAGAACTGCTTGCCCGCCCGACCCTTTTCTTCCTCGATGAGCCAACTTCTGGTCTCGACCCGGGCCTTGAGAAGAAAATGATGTATGACCTCAATCGTTTGGCAGACGAAGGTCGCACCGTAGTTCTGGTTACCCACGCCACCGCCAACATCGAACAATGCGACCATGTCGCTTTTATGTCGTATGGTCGCCTGGCTTATTATGGTCCGCCCAACGATGCTCTGAAATTCTACGATGTACGTGATTTTTCGGATATCTATCTGAAGATTTCCCAGGAAATTGACCCCGCCAGGGGTAAGCAGCCTCCGAAAGAACTGCAGCCTTACTATGCCAAGTACCAGCAGCAAGGGAAAGTCAGCTCGGGCATTCTTTGGGCTGATCATTACGCGCAATCTTCTTATTTCCAACAATTCGTTGTAGACCGCCAGCGCAACCTGGCAGCCGGGAAGGGCGCGGTTGGTACGATTGCGCCATCTAAAAGAGCACGCGATAATTTCCTGCGTCAAACCTTCATCCTGGCCCGGCGTCAATTTGATCTGATTCGTCTCGATCCGCGCACCTTGTTTATCTTGCTGCTCATGATGCCGATGATTGGCGCGCTCTTTATGATGGTCAGCCAAGAAAACGCTTTTGTTGGTGAAGGCGATAAGGCGGCGATTGAGGAGAAGCTCAAAAATAACCTGCGCGGCGCTGCCAAGGATGAAAAGACCGATTATTCACCGACAGCCAAGGCCGAAATTCTGGTTACCATGCTAGGCCTGGCGCTCACGCAGGGCGGCACCTTTGGCGCAGCCTACGAAATCGTCAAAGAACGGGCAATCTTCCGCCGTGAGCGAGCTGTCAACCTGAGTGTGATTGCCTATGTGCTTTCTAAAGTGTTGGTGTTGGCAATTTTCGCTATTTTTCAGGCTGCCAGCGTTTTGCTGGTGTTGAGTCTGCGGGTGGATCTGGGTTTCGAAGGCGCCGTGTTTCCTGACAACGGCGTTATGGAAATGTTCATTACCCTTTACCTGGGTGTGCTGGCCAGCATTATGTTCGGTCTCTGCATTTCTGCCTTTGTGCCCAGTTCCGATGTGGTTCTGTATGCCATCCTGGTGCAGCTTTTCGTACAGATCGTCTTGGGTGGAACGCTCTTCCCACTAAAGGATGCGGTCGAGAATGATGCGGTGGCGGAAGCGCTTTCGAAAGTGACGGTCAGTTATTGGGTGATGGACGCCATGGGCTCAACCATCGATATGCAGGCTTTGAATGAAGCCAGCCTGGCATGCTCGGTGAAAGAAATGCCGACTGCCACCGGCGGTTTGGAATTGCAGCCGGTGTGCGACTCGGCCGATCGAGAACTATATCTCGACTACACCCATACCCGGGAGCACGTTATCAGTATGTGGCTTGGCTTGATAGGACACTGCCTGGTGTGGTTCCTGTTGACCACGTTTATCGTGGCGCGCCAAAAAGGTGAATAAAGATTGATGAGTCAACCCGGAAAGCCGGTAAGCGGCGCTCTTCACCGCACCTACTGCCATTTGTGCGGCGAACCCATCGCAGGGCAAAGCCAGGTGTTTCGCCATTCTCATTGGTCGCCTGGTTTATTGCTGCGCGTTTGCAGCCAGTGCGCCGCAAACCAACCGCGCTGCCGGGTGTGTAATTTGCCAGTAGCTCGTAGCGCCATCCCTGCTTCCCAGCTTTCTTCAGGCGAGGTGATTTGCAACACCTGCAGCCAACCCCAGGCCGGCGCCGTCAAAAAGCCCTCCACGCCGGCTTCAGTTCCTGTTGGCGCTCGATCCCAAACTCCCTCACCACGACCTGCCCAGGAACAAGCCACCCCCTCACCCTCGAGGTGCCTGTCTTGTGGGAGCGTGGTGCGGGGGCGTTACCTGGAGTTTGACGGTGTTGGGCCCTATTGCTCAAAGTGTTACAAGGAACGCCAACCTTGCGATATCTGTTCAGCGCCGCTCACCGATGAGCGTTCTGGAGGCCAGTGGCTGTTATCAGATGGCAGAATCACGTGCGCCCACTGCTATGCTACGGCGGTCTTTTCCGCCCAGGAAGCCTCGGCGTTGTTCGAGGATATGAAAACAGTGGCAGCGCAAATCCTGGGGCTCAAGTTGAATATTCCCACCGGTCTGGCGCTGGTGGATCGAAACCAACTGGCAGAAATCATTCACCAACAACAGACTGCGCAGACCACTCCAAACAGAGATAACCCAGGTCAGCTTGCGCCAGAGCAGCCTGTCTCTCTAGTGATCAATCACCTGGACCCCCAGCGCACCTTAGGCCTGTATGCACGCCGGGGCATGCGGCGGGGCATCTATGTGCAAACTGGCTTACCGCGGCTGCTTTTTTTGCAGATTGCCGCCCACGAATTTGCCCATGCCTGGCAGGGTGAAAATTGCCCGTTGCTGCGACAGCCTTTGGCGCATGAAGGTTTTGCAGAGTGGGTTTCCTACCGGGTGATGGAGTTTTTTGGCTATGAGCGTGGCTGCCAACGGATGCGAGAGCGGGATGATGTTTACGGTCAGGGGCTGCGTTGGGCTTTGGATCTCGAAGCGCGCTGCGGCGCTCAGGCCGTGTTGCAAGCCTGCCGTACGGCGGTAGGAGAAACAGTACAGATCATTTGCTAAACTCTTTTTGGTACTTGATAGGTTCTTTTAACATGTAAGGTTTTTATGGGTGATCAGGCATTTGTGACTTCTGACAATCAAGCGTCGCCTGCACAAGCGTTGCAGTTGCACGGCGCCCTATCTTCGTCCATCGCGCCGGCGACAGAGCACGAACGCCTGGTGTATCTTTTGTTAGAGGTCACAGGTGGAGAAAGCGGGCACAGCTTACCAAGCAACCTGGGATTTATTTTGGATACCAGCGATTCCATGCGCATTCGATTGGTGACGGATGAACAGTTTACGGAACTGGCGCGCAATGGTCAGGCGCAAGAAGTAATGATGGACGGCGTGCCAGCCTATAATATTCAAGCCGCCTCCAGCGATGTAATTGCCAAATTTCCTCGGCGCATCGATTATGTCTCTGAGGCCTTGAAAATAGCTGGGGAGTACTTGCGCAGCATTGATTATTTTTCGGTGGTTGCATTTGCCGGGCGGGCGCATTGTATGATTTCCTCTGTTTCAGGAAAGGAAAAACCCCGTTTACAACAGGCTGCCCGCGAACTGGAATATATGCAATTGGGAGATGGGACGCATATTGCTGAGGGGATTGCGCTGGCAATGGATGAAATTCAGCGCAATCATCATGAGAAACTGGCCAGCCGCCTGATTTTATTGACCGATGGGCACACGCAGCGCGTCAAAGAATGTTATGATTGGGCGCGACGTGCTCGCCAGGCAGGTGTCAAGTTGACCACCATGGGCATTGGCGTGGAGTTCAACGAGGAATTGCTGATCCCGTTGGCGGATATCACCGGTGGAAGCGCCTACTATGTTGAAACCCCCGAGCAGATCCCCGATGCCTTCCGTCGCGAATTGGGCGCGGCTTTGAGCATCGCATATCGCAATGTAGAAATCAAGATCCAGCTTCCCAATCGAGTTGAACTGCGCCGGGTACACCGTGTTTTGCCAGAAATCAGTTACTTCGATCCCGGCCCCAATTTAAATGGACAACCAGGCCCGGGAGGCAGCTATTCGCTTTACCTGGGCGACTATGACCCGGCCTGGCAGCAGGCGTTGTTGTTGGAATTGCTGATCCCACCCTGGCAGGTGGGCAATTATCGCATTTTACAGGCCATGTTAGCCTGGGATGACGCCTCGGGCGCGCCGCTGCAACACAGCCCGCGCCTGGATGTATTGCTAACCGTTTCCAGCAAAGCGACTGCGCCTTTAGATGGTCGCGTGATGAATCTGGTTGAGAAAGTCGGCGCCTTTAAAATGGGTACTCAAGCCTTGAAGGCAGCCGAACAGGCTGGTAAAAATGCCAGTGAGCAAGAAAAACAGGCCGCTACGGTGCGTTTACGCCAGGCGGCAACACGCTTGCTCGATATGGGTGAATTTGCCCTGGCCGATTCGATGATGCGCCAGGCAGATGCGCTAGAGCAGCATGGTAATACCGATCCAAGCGCCACCAAGCGCTTGCGTTATGAGACACGCCGCATGACGCGGCCTGGATAGAACTTCAGGAGTGTAGGATGCCAGAAGGTTTGCAATTGACCAGTTTGTGTAACCGGGTTGGTGTGCCCGTTTTAGACCAACCGCAGTTAATCTATGTTTTGACCGAATTAATCCCTTCCGATCTATCTTCACCGGCGCGTTTGCCGTTGAATTTCGCCCTGGTGCTGGATCGCAGCGGCTCGATGGCGGGCGAAAAGCTGCGCACCATGAAAGAGGCGGTCAAAAACATCATCGATCAGCTATTGCCCGACGATGTGATTTCGATCATCACATTCGAGACCAAAACCCAGGTTTTGGTGAGCGCTGCGCCGGCGATCGATAAGATGGATCTCAAAAGCCAGGTGGATAAGATTCGCGATGGCGGCGGCACCAATATGGCCAATGGATTGCGCGAAGGCCTGAAAGCCGTTGAAAAGAAACACGACTCAGGCAGAGTCAGCCGGATTATTTTGCTGACCGATGGCGAAGCTACGGATAAAGAAGATGATTCGCGCCGTATCGCTGACGAAGCGGGTGAGAAGAGTATTCCCTTGATTGCCCTGGGCTTTGGTAAGGATTGGAACGAAGATTTCCTCTTTGATCTTGCCGATCGAAGCTTGCTCCAGCCGGGCGCACGCGTGGGGCGGGCCGATTACATCCCGAAACCGGCTGATGCTCAGAAGATTTTCCAGGAGGTTTACCAATCCATGCAAGTGGTTGCTCAAGATGTTAACCTGACCATCCGCATGGTGCAAGGCCTGGAAGCGCGCCGCGTCTGGCAAGTCACGCCATTGATCAAAGATATCGGCCGCAGCGTGATCCAGGGGCGCGCCATTGTGATTCCGGTAGGCCAGCTAGAGAAAGGCGGCGCCGCTTTTTTGATCGAAATGATGCTGCCGCCGCGGCCGGCTGGCATGGTGCGCATTGCCCAGACAGAAGCCCTCTTCCAGCTTCCCGGCCTTCCTGATCAACGCCAGGCGCAAGACATCATCGTTCAGTTTTCCGATGAACCGGACTTACAGCGCCAGTTGAATGGTCGGGTGATGAATGTCGTAGAAAAAGTACAGGCGTTTAAACTACAAACTCAGGCGCTCGATGAAGCGGAAATTGGCAATGTCAACGGCGCCACACGCAAATTGCGCCAGGCAGTGACCATCTTGCTTGCTCAAGGTGAAACCGACCTGGCCAACCAGATGCAGCAAGAAGCTGACCGCCTGGAACAATCGGGTGAACTATCCAACGAGGCAAAGAAAACAATTAAATTGACCAGCCGGAAAACCGTGCGCTTATCCGATTGAAATCTGTTGAAAAAGATCGTTGAAATGCTAGCGGAATTTATCTAAGGAGAATAGATATGGCAACGATAGCCTGCCCACACTGTGGAAAACCCCTGCGCCCCGGGGCGCGCTTTTGCGGCAGCTGCGGCAAAGGGGTCACACCTGCAGATCTGGCTTCTGCCAAAGCGTCTGCCGTAAAACCTGCGGACGCTCAACAGGCTGCGCCAGCTTGCCCGCATTGCGGCCAACCTCTGCGCCCTGAGGCGCGCTTTTGCAATGCTTGCGGCAAATCGATTGCCGCGCCGGCTGCCAACGCGCTGCCACAGGCGGCCCAGCAAGCCACAGATTCTCATAAGCCAGTCTCTCCTGATGCGCGCCGGTTGCCTGTTGAAAAGCCAGCGAAAGCTGAAGCGACCTCTGCCACGAAGCCCAAGCGGACAGGGTTGCGCCTGGGGATGCTCCTGGGGTTGCTGATTTTGTGTGTTGGGGTGACGGTGGGCGGCTTTTTTGTGGTACGGGCTTTCTTCCCCGACTTATTAGCTGTCTTGACGACTCCCACCTTGGAAGTTATCCCTTCTACCGATACAGCTATACCGGAGGATGTGCAGGAGCCAACGCTTGAGCCAACCGCCTCTCAACTGCCGATCGAGACGCCCATTGGGACTCCACCCCAGCCATCGCCGACTAAAGCCAGCATCGAGACGCCAATTGCTACCCCTGCTCCAACTGAGTCGCCAGCGCCTATCGGACGGGCATTGATAGACGAAGATTTCAGCATAACGCCGTTGACCAATTGGGATCTGTGGTTTTATTCGCAACCCCGGCCTGTGCCAAGCCGGTCTGGCAGTGATTTCTACCTGAAGATGACCGCCGGCGATTTCCCAACCCAGGCGGGCGCTACATCCAATTTGGCCGTGCCTTATGACGATAATGTTGTCATTGAATTCTCCGCCAGCCTGAACGCCCAGCAGCCCTTGATGTTCATTTTTGACTGGGACCCGATCAATTTTGATCGCAAGAAAAACTCCGAACCCGGTTCTGATTCAGGTGGGGATGGCGACGATGGCATAGGAGATAACGACGGACCATTTTCCCCCCCCCTGTTCCCCAACTCGCTTCTAGACCAACAAGCGGCAAACACCGTGGGGATTCGCTTGATCATTCGGAGGAGCGAGATTACTTTGTATTTCCCTGGTATGCAGGTTTGTAAGGCAGCCCTCACTGGCGCAGTTTTGCATACTTACCAGATTCGCGTCCAGCCTGGCAGCCCACGCAGGATCGATTTGTTGGTGGATGGCCAGAGCCTCTCCAGTTGTCCGGGCGATGTGGCAGAATTTGCCTTTACTGGCGGAAAGATATCGTTTACTGGACATGGAGAATTGTATTCTGTGAAGGTGATTGTGCCTTGAGAATTTCGGAACTTGGTGATTTCAATCGCTTAGAGCCTTGCGTAAAAGGCTCAGGGTGAGTGAAATATGTCAGGCATCATTTGTCCCCATTGTGGTCAGACGCACCGTGAGCAGGCAAAATTCTGCCCGCTTTCCGGTAAATTGATCGTCCGTGAAGAGCAGCCGGCTGAAATTCACCAACCAGCGCCTCAGCCGGAGGGGATGGCAGGCCTGACAGGCCGCCTGCCTCCCAGCTCTTTTCTTCACAATCGTTATCTGATCTTGCGGAAAATCGGCCAGGGGGGGATGGCGGCTGTCTATCAGGCCAGCGATACTTCCCAGCCCGGCCCACTCTGGGCGATCAAAGAGATGAGCGACGCGGCTTTGAGTTCTTCAGACCGCGACTATGCTGTTAAATCTTTCATTCAAGAAGGCGAGTTGCTGCGTCGTCTCAGTCATCCCAACCTGCCCAAAGTCATTGATGTGTTCAATGAGGGAGGCAAGCATTACCTGGTGATGGAATTTATTCCGGGTCGCACCTTGCAAAATATGCTCGATGGCTGTACCCAGTCGTTTAGTGAATCGGATGTCCTGCTGTGGGCTTTACAATTGTGCGATGTTCTATCCTATCTGCACAGCCAAAAACCCCCCATCATCTTTCGCGACTTGAAGCCTTCGAATATCATGCTGACTCCGCAAAACCAAATTAAGCTGATCGATTTTGGGATTGTGCGATTTTTCAAACCAGGTCAATCACGCGATACCCTGGCCCTGGGGACGCCCGGTTACGCCGCCCACGAAGCGATTGGCGGGCAAACCGATGAACGCAGCGATATCTACTCGCTGTGCGTCACGCTGCACCAGCTACTGACTTTGAACGATCCAGGCCACAACATGTTCCATATTCCGCTTGCTCGCCAACTCAACCCATTGGTATCTCCAGAGATGGAGCGTGTTTTGCAATGTGGGATGAACCTCCAACGTGAACATCGTTTTGCCAGCGCTTCCGAAATGCGCACAGCATTGGCGCAGGTGAAAGCGGCTTCTTTTCAGCAGCCGGGCGCGTATCCCGCCGTGGTCGCTCCTGCCGTCGAACGACCCGCGCCAGCGCCGGTCGCTGCTGGGCATACGGATATCTCTCCTATGGGCGGCGTCGAAAAGACTCTCAAAGGCGATGCATTGCCCGCGCCGGTTACCCCGGCAGGCGTTCAGCCTCCTCCAGCCCGCATCTCTCGCCCAACCACCCGGCTTGTGATGGCCGCCTCCCAGTTGAGCGGAAGACAAGTAGCTTTTTTGACCGCTGGCCTGTTCATTGCGATCGTCATCCTGACCTGGACGCTCACGAGCGTTCTCAGCCAGATCACCGCCATCTGGTGGAACTTCATCCCCATCATGGCGATTTTTGGCCCCCTCGGCTACGCCGCTTACCCGAAGCGCGGTTCAGCAGCGCTCAGCCATGGCGGAATGTCATTTATCCTGGTAGCGGTGATCTGGCTCAGGCTGGGCGATACCCAATCCTATACCTGGGTAGGGCTCATCTTAGCAACGTTATTGAGCGCTGCTTTTGTGGAGCTTTGGGCCTGGTTTTTGCCAAAAATCAAGGGTCGCCTGGGCGACGAAGGCTGGCGGCGTGAAGCTGCCTGGCTGGCCGGCATGGCGGTTTTTGGCACTGCCATTTTTATGGGTGTGACCACGGCTGGTGTTTCTGGCTTTCACCCCATTCAATGGCTGATCAGCGCGATTTTGGGTAGTATCGGCTGGTTTATTGGTGATTTTACGAAACAGTCCTTGCTTCATCGTAAATCTGGAGCAAGCCTCAAGTATTAGGAGTTTTTATGCCGTTACAACCTGGTCAGATGTTGAATAGTCGTTACCGGATCGTCAGGGAATTAGGAAAAGGCGGATTCGGGGCAGTCTATCGCGCCTGGGATACCAACCTGAGCCGCCCGTGCGCGGTGAAAGAGAACCTGGAAACCTCCCCAGAGGCGCAACGCCAGTTTGCCCGTGAAGCCAGTGTGTTAGCCAACCTCTCGCACCCCAATTTACCACGCGTTACGGACCATTTCTCGATTGTCGGAGAGGGCCAATATCTGGTGATGGATTATGTGGATGGCGAAGACCTTGCGCATAAACTCGAACAGGGCGGGGTTTTGCCGGTTGAACAGGCCCTCTCCTGGGCGATGCAGGTCGCGGATGCCTTGGAGTATTTGCACAACCGCCCTTCACCGGTGATCCATCGTGATATCAAACCGGCCAACATTCGGATCACCCCGGAAGGGCGGGCGATGTTGGTGGATTTTGGATTGGTAAAGGTATCCCAGCCGCATATGAAGACCACGGTTGGGGCGCGGGCCGTCACCCCAGGTTACGCTCCACCGGAACAGTATGGCCAGGGCTCGACCGATCCTCGCAGCGATCTGTACGCTCTGGGGGCGACGCTCTACACAATGCTAACCAACCAGCAGCCGGTCGACAGTTTGCAACGCATGATGGGCAAGCCGTTATCGCCGATCGATCAGATCAATAACAGGACGCCATCCAAATTGAGCCAGGTGGTTGAACACGCCATGGCGATTGACGCCGGGCAGCGTTATCAGACTGCCCAGGATTTTCGCTCTGCTCTGTCCAGCAGTATTCCCACGTTGCCGGGCGGCGCCGCCTTGCAAGCCAGCAGCGAAGAGACGCTCATCGCCAGCCCATTTTCAGAAGCCCAAATTCAGGCGGCGATTGCGGAACGCCGCCAGGCTGCCCCGGCCAGGCAGCCCGAGGCGCCAGCCGCGCC
>JAGUYW010000017.1 GCA_020061105.1 Anaerolineales bacterium
CACAGGATGGTTATCCAAGATACCTGGAGTACAAAACCAGCAGCGATAATGAGCAATATCAAACCAAAGAAAATGCAAAGGCGCTGCAAGGTAGATTGGCTAGTCATATTCGCATCCTGACCGTATGGATGAGACCAAGTTTATCATAATTGAAACAATATTGCCAAACCTGAATTGGACTTACCCTAAATTAATCGGCCATTGACGCATCATACAGTGGGTGGTAAACTCGCCTGTATTATGAAGTCGGTTGCTATAGTGCTGCTTCGCTCTCGTCGTTTGATCCTGTCCTCCTTCTGGAAGGATGGGATTTTGTGTTTGGAACAACCCCGGTCTGCTCCCTAAACGGCGACCACAAGCACAAATCGCTCACGTCAGTTAGAAAACTGCCCTCCTCTCCAGAAGGGCAGTTTTTTATTTTTTTTATCTCATCGCATATAGAAAGGATCAGTCGTATGAAACCCCATCCCAAACCCCATATTCAGAAAGTTGTCCTGGCATACTCTGGAGGACTGGACACATCCATCATCGTGTCCTGGCTGAAAGAGAATTATGGTTGTGAAGTGATCTGCTTTACTGCCGATGTTGGACAAAACGAAGATCTCAGTGGATTAGAAGAAAAGGCTAAGAACAGCGGCGCCAGCCAGCTCATCATCCGAGATCTTCGCGAAGAGTTTGCCAGTGATTACTTGTTCCCAATGTTGCGCGCCGGCGCGATTTACGAGCGGAAATACTTGTTAGGCACGTCCGTCGCACGCCCATTGATTGCCAAGCACCTGGTGGATGTCGCGCACCAAACTGGCGCGGACGCCATCGCTCATGGTGCAACCGGCAAAGGCAATGACCAGGTGCGCTTCGAACTCACTGTCATGGCGCTTGACCCACGCTTGAAAGTGATTGCTCCGTGGCGAGAATGGGATATTCGCTCACGCGAAGACGCCATTGCCTATGCAGAAGCTCGTAATATTCCAATTTCTGCAACTCTAAAATCCATTTACAGCCGTGACGCCAACTTATGGCATTTATCACACGAAGGCGGTATGCTGGAGGACCCGTGGATTGAACCCGAAGAAACCATGTACCAAATCAGCGTTGCGCCCGAAAACGCCCCCGATCAAGCCGCCTATGTTGATATTCAATTTGAATCGGGCACACCCACGGCAATCAACGGGAACAAAATGAGCCCAGCCTCGATAATCGCTTTTTTGAATATGTTAGGAGGCATGCATGGCGTCGGCCGCATTGATTTGGTAGAGAATCGCCTGGTTGGCATGAAGTCGCATGGCGTATACGAAACTCCCGGTGGGACTATTCTCTATGCAGCTCATCGCGAGATCGAATCGCTGGTGCTCGACCGAGATACGCTTCAATTCAAAGATCAAGCAGCCTTAAAATACGCCGAGTTGGTCTATAATGGCCTATGGTTTACGCCTCTGCGAGAAGCTTTAGACGCCTTCGTGGATAGCACTCAGGGACCGGTAACAGGGATGACCCGCCTCAAACTTTACAAAGGCAATATCATTCCGATCGGGCGAAAGAGCAAGCTCAGCCTGTACCGGGAAGATTTCGCCACCTTCGGCCAGGAAGATGTCTATGACCAGAGTGATGCAGAAGGTTTCATCCATTTATTCGGGTTATCGTTAAAAGTACGCGCCTTGAATGGTTTACCAATTTCGGGCATTAACATGCCCAAACCAGACTACAGCCGCTTTAAACGTGACTAGAAAGGAACGATTGGCAGATGTGGGGTGGAAGATTTACCCAAAAACTTGACCCGGCTGCTTGGGCATTGAACACTTCGCTGGCGGTTGACCGGCGCATGGGCATGCAAGATGTGCAGGGCAGCCTGGCATGGGCAGCGGCGTTGCATCAAGCGGGTGTATTGTCGGAAGACGAAGCCGCCCAGATCGCCAGTGGTCTACAGGCCATTCAGGCGGAATTTACCGCACAGAGCTTCACCTTTTCTCCTGACGATGAGGATATTCACAGCGCGGTTGAGCGCCGCCTGTTCGAACTATGCGGCCAGCTAGCCGGGAAATTGCACACCGGGCGCAGCCGCAATGACCAGGTGGCGACCGACTTTCGCCTGTGGATGCTGCAAACGCTTCCCGATATCGAAAATGCACTGCTGCAACTGCAGAACACCCTGGTTTTTCAAGCCGAACAGTCTCAAGTGACGATCATGCCCGGCTACACCCATTTGCAGCGCGCCCAGCCCATCTTGCTTTCACATTGGTGGTTGGCGCACTTTTGGCCGCTGCAGCGCGACCGGGAACGCCTGGCGCAGCTGGCTCAACGCGCCGCTGTGCTGCCGCTCGGCTGTGGCGCGCTGGCAGGTACCCCGCTGCCGGTCGATCGCCAGGCTCTTGCTAAAGCGCTCGCTTTTCAAACGGCTGCGCCGAACAGCATCGACGCAGTCTCTGACCGGGATTTCGCGGCAGAATTCCTGTTCTTCGCTGCTCTTTGCGGCGTCCACCTGAGTAAGCTATCGGAGGCAATTGTGCTGTTTTGCAGCGCTGAATTTGGCTTCTTCGAACTTTCCGATGCTTTCTCAACCGGTTCCAGCCTGATGCCGCAGAAAAAGAACCCCGATATCTTCGAGCTTGGGCGCGGTAAAGCCGGCGCCTTCACCGGTCGCCTGGTAAGTCTGCTCACAACGCTCAAAGGACTGCCGTCCACTTACGACAAGGACCTTCAAGAGGATAAAGAACCGGTTTTTGCTAGCGCTGATACTCTGCTGGCGCTGCTGCCAGCCTTGGCGGGCGCTATTCAGACCATCACAGCCCACCCAGAACGGATGCTCTCCGCTATCGATGCCGGGATGATGGCGACCGATCTGGCTGATTACCTGGTGCGCAAAGGTGTGCCTTTCCGTGAAACGCATGCCTTAGCTGGCAAAGCCGTTCACGCCGCTTATGAACAGGGACTTGGGCTGGATGGTTTACCACTGGCGGTTTACCGATCCATTCACCCGGCTTTCGAAGAGGATGTCTACCAGGTTTTCGATGCCTGGGAAAGCGTCAAACGACGAACAGCTTTGGGCGGTACCGCGCCCGCAGCTGTGCAGGTTCAACTGGCCCAGGCAAAGGAATCGGTGCAAAGAAAACTTCTCTTCTGAACGATGGATATGAAAACAACCCATCTTTGTCCGATTTCCGCCAGGACTGCTTGACAATTGCACCACTTTATGCGATACTACCATCACTGAATGAGCTGTGTTTGCCAGGCAAACCAGATCATTCCTCCCCTCGCCATCCCAAAAGAGAGGAGGTGTTGTCGAAATGGTAGATGGTAGTAGTTCGAAACCAAGTGCTGCGGCAACCCTCCTCACTGTTAATCAGTAAGCGGTAGCCGCAGCGCTGCAGGAGGTCATTCGAAAGAATGGCCTCCTGTCGTTTATAGTATACTTAGCCCCATGTCAATTCCAATCCTATCCATTATCGGCAAATCGGGCAGCGGGAAAACCACCCTGTTGGAAAAGCTCATTCCCGAATTGAAACGTCGCGGCCGTCGCCTGGCGACCATCAAACACCACTCACACCCTGGTTTCGAAATCGACCAGCCTGGCAAAGACACCTGGCGACACGCCCAGGCTGGCAGCGACCAGGTGATCATCGCCGCGCCAGACAAAATCGCTTCGATCCACCGCCTGCAGCGCGAACTCAGCCTTGACGAAATTGCCGCCAGCATCCAGGATGTGGATATCATCATCACCGAAGGCTATAAGCGCGCCGGCAAGCCCGCCCTGGAAGTGGTGCGCGCCGTCAACGGTTTAGAGACCATCAGCCAGCCCCCGCAGTTAATCGCCATCGCAACCGACACAGCGCTGGACATCGATGTCCCACAATTCGACCTGAACGACGCCGAAGGTCTGGTTTCGTTGATTGAGAGGACTTTTTTGCGATGAGCCTTTTTCCTGAGAATAAACCCTTTGCTGACTTCACCCAAAACCTGGATATCTATTTACGCGCCCGTTTCACGCTGATGGTGTTGGTCAGCGCTGAAGAAGAGCGCGCCCTGCAAAGCATTGCTGAGATTTGCGAACGCACCCGCCGAGCCTGCCTGACCTGGGATTTGGCAGATGGATTTACAGGCCTGACCGCCTTGCAATTTCCGCTTCCATCAGCCCGCGATCCGCTCACCGCCCTCGAGCAGGTGGAAAAAATCGAGGCAGAAGCGCTGTTTATCCTGAAAGACTTTCACGAAAGTTGGAACAACCCGCAGATCAAACGTAAACTGCGCAACCTGGCGCAGCGCCTGAAATTCACCAAGAAATCGATTCTGATCACTTCTGTCCATACCAACATCCCACCGGAACTCAAGGATGACGCCATCCTGATCGAATTTCCCGCCCCCAGCGCCGAGGAATTACAGGAAGTACTCGATCGCCTGGCTGCCACGCCAGGGGTTACCGTACAATTAACAGAAAAAGGGCGTGAAAAAATGGTACAGGCTGCCTTAGGGCTAACCGCCGCCCAGGCGCAGCGTGTTTTTTCCAAGGCCATTGTCGCCGATGGGCGCCTGGACGACCGCGATATTGAGCTGGTTACCCAAGAAAAGAAACAGATCATCCGTGAAAGCGAGGCGCTGGAGTTTTACCCGGTTACCGAAACACCGGACGATGTCGGCGGGTTGGATATCTTGAAAGATTGGCTGCGCATGCGTGAGCGCGCCTTCACCCAGGAAGCGCGCCTGTACGGTTTGCCTGCCCCCAAAGGCATTGCCCTGATCGGGATCCCCGGCACCGGCAAGAGCCTGACGGCCAAGATGATCGGCGGGCTGTGGCGGCTGCCGCTGGTGCGCCTGGATGTTGGCGCCCTGTATGGCAGCCTGGTGGGCGAATCGGAGGAACGCACCCGCCGGGCTTTGCGCCTGGCTGAGACCATCGCCCCCTGCATTGTGTGGATCGATGAACTCGAAAAAGCCATCGCCCATGGCGACCTGGATAGCGGCGTCAGCCAGCGCGTCTTCGGAGCCATCCTGACCTGGATGCAAGAAAAAACCGCCCCGTGCTTTGTGGTCGCCACCGCCAACGATATCAGCCGCCTGCCGCCTGAACTGCTGCGCAAAGGTCGCTTCGATGAAATCTTTTTCCTCGACCTGCCCACCCGCCAGGAACGCCAGGAGATCTTCAGCGTCCATCTTCGCAAACGCCAGCGCCTGCCGCAAGATTTCGATCTGCCCCAGTTGGCTCAAGATTCAGAAGGCTATGTCGGCGCTGAGATCGAGCAAGCCATCATCGACGCCATGTATGTCGGGTTCAACGCCGGGCGCGAATTCACTACCGTCGATATCCAGAACGCCTTGCGGCGCCAGGTGCCGCTTTCGGTGTCACAGCGCGAAGTCGTGCAAGCGCTGCGCGATTGGTTGGGCGAAGGGCGCGCCCAATCCGCTTCATTCCGGGAGGCCCGCGAAGCCGCCCAGCAGTTTGTGCCGTTGCAGATACGGAGCGACTAAATGGCGGCGAATGCTGCCGGACAAGCCGCCCACCTGTTAGCCCAGACGCTGCTTCGGAGCAGCCCCGAACCGCAGATTGCCAGCGCCCTGGCTCAAACGCTGCCGCTGCTCAAACAGGCCGAACTCCGCCAGAACGTGGTGCGAGCCCTGCAAGAACACCTGGCGCCAGGGGGAAGTCCAGCCGATGACCCGCTCCTTTTGAACGCCCTATGGAATGTCTGGCTGCAAGAACGCCATCCCGAGCTGGACAATTTGCTGGCGTCACACAACCGCTCTGCCAGCCGTCCAATCTCGTTGAAGGTGGTTAGCGCTCTACGACTGGGACAATTGGACTGGATATACGCCAGCGACGGATTGGAAATTGTCGAAGTGTTGCTCGCCGCTGTCGACGACCCCCAATCCGTAGTCTCAGAACAGGCTCGCGCAGCGCTGGTTGGCCTGCAAAACCCGCTTACCCAGGAGGAAGTCTGCCGCTGGGCGATCGAACACGACCACCTACAAGCCATTCAGGCTGCCTTGAGCGGCGACTATGCTCCAAGAGATGGGCAAAAGCGCGCTTTATTCTTCCTGCTGACCGGTCAATGGGAACGCTACCAGGCGCTCGATTTCGACGCCTCGCTGCTGCGCGCCCTGCACCAGGCAGCGGGGGACGAACTGCGCGCCAGAATCGCCAGACAGGCCCGCCAGGCTGGTTGGGGGGGCTACGTGGAAGCGCTCACCGGCGCTCGCAGCGCCCGCAGGTTAGGCGAACTCGATGAAAACGAATGGGAAGTAATCCTGGCCTTGCTGGGGCGCGACCGGCGGTGGGAACAGGCCTGGCGCCTGGCGCAAGCTGCCCCAGCTTTGTGGAGCGCCCGCCTGCTACAACTATGCGACGAGGCTGGATGGCGACCTGCAGAAGCACCAACTGCTCAGGCTTTTGCAGATCTGGCGCAAACCGGAAAAACCTGCCTGGCGTTGGGAATGCCGTTTGAAATCCTACCCGGTGAACGCCTGGCGCTCAGCCCGCAAAGACGCACCATCAGCGCCCTGGCCTTCAGCCCATCAGGGAATATGCTTGCCAGTGCAGGTGCTGACCGCAATATTGTGCTGTATGATTGCCAGACGGGCGAGACGCTGGAACGCCTGGAAGGTCACAGCGCAGCCGTGGCTTCACTGGCATTCAGCCCGCATGGGAACATACTGGCAAGCGGCGGGGCAGATCGTTCGGTGCGCCTGTGGTCGCTCGATCAAGGCCAACCGCCGCGCCTGCTTGGCGCTTACGCTGGCGCAGTTACCACCCTGGCCTTCAGCCCTGATGGCGCCCGGCTGGCTGATGGCGACCCGGCGGCGATCAGGTTGTGGGAAGCAGATTCGGGAAAGCTGCTTCACCTGCTGCCGATCGACAACGGAGACACCCTTTCGCTGGGTTTCAGCCCCGATGGCGCCTGGTTAGCCAGCCACCACCCAGGAAACAGCTTGCGGCTGTGGCAGACAGACACCGGTCAATCTGCGGGTGAGTTGATGGAACAGGTCACCAATTGGACCTTCAGCCCTTTGCCAGTCGCTTCCGACAACCTGCTGGCGACTGCCAGCACCTACGGACAGGCGCGCCTTTGGAATGTTCCACCCGGGGCGCTGCTGCACACCCTGCCCGGAAATGTAGATGGCGCCTGCCTGGTCGTCGCGCCCAACGGTCGCTTGCTGGCAGCCAGTCATCGCCAGCGCCAGGGCGATCAAACGAATGCCACAATCCAGCTTTGGGAACTGCTCTCCGGGGAAACCGCAGGCGCTCTGGAAACCACCGCGCCGCTGCTTCACGCCCTGGCATTCAGCCCCGACAGCCGCAGCCTGGCCTACGCCGGGCAATCCGGCGAGGTATGGCTGCAGCAAGTTTCTGGCAGCCGGCGCGCTCTGCAATTGCGCAGCCAGGACACCCCACCCCGCTCGGGCGTCACCCAACAACTCTTGTGCAGCCCAACCGGCCGCCAGCTGGCCTGGCGCGCTGGCGATCAATTGTTTCTTCAACAATTACAGGACATCGGCAGCCTGCTGCGCACCCCCACCAGCCTGCGCTTCAGCCTGGCTGGAGAACTCGAAAACCTGCTCCAGCAGCCTGGTCTGCCTGAGGTGGAACGCGCCTGGTTGGAATTTGCCGCCAGGCTGCAGGCCTGGCAAAACCGCTTCGAGATCGAAATCGAAGACACACCAATCCACATTGCCATTGGCGCATATGATATCGAGATCGACGTGCCTTCCGAGCGATGAACATTGCCGAACTGGAACGCCTGGAAAGACAGCTGGATAACCGCCTACCGCTGATCGGAGGTTGGGTGCAGCGCCGGGCGGCCAGGAAAATCACCCAAACCGCCCACAGCAGGCAGCGCTACACCCCGCAGGCTGTCGCCGCGCTCGTGAGAGTTGTAGAAAGACGCGCCGCCCCGCAGGCGACAGACCTGGCGAAGCATGCTTTGAGCCAACTTTCTCACCAGCCAGCCATCAGAGCCTTTTGCCAGGCCTGGGCTGACAGCCGTTCACAAGCGCTCGAGAAGATCCTGCTGCACAAAGGCTACCTGCCCAGCCAGCCAACCTACCTGCGCTTACTGGTTGCTCTAAAAACTGAAAAGATCGAAATTGCCCGTTCGGTCAAAGCCGAAGCAGTGGATGATCTTTTGCAAATTACCGCCGATCGCGATCCGCAAATCGCCCAGGGGGGGCTGCAAGCCCTGAGTAAGTTGAAAGACCGCCTGGCGCAAGAGGCTGTGTGCAAAATTTTCATCGAAGAGGGCAATTCGTTGGCGCTCTCGATCGCCAGGGGCAGCGCCTACCTTCCCAGCGACCCCGCCGGACGAGCGCTCTTTTACCTGCTCAGCGAACAATGGACACAGTACCAGGCCGTTGATTTCGATCACCGTTTGTTGCGAGCAGCCTACCAGATCGCTCCAGGCCCTCAACGCCAGCGCATCCTGGAGAAAATCCGCCTGTCAGGCCTGCCAGAATTGCTCAACGCCATCGCTGGCGATCCAACTTCCATCCATGACGTTTACGAAGCCAACCTTCTGGCGCAAATGTTAGTTGAACACAAAGATTGGCCGCGCCTGTGGGAAAAAGTTTTCGAATTCCCTTACCCCAGCAGCCTAGGCGCTCTGCGCAGCCTGGCCCAAGCGGATTGGCAACCCTCCCGCATCGATGAGCAAGCCGCCCTGGTCGAATTAATCGAACTGGCAAATGCGCCTCTCATAGAAGAGCCAGCGAAACTGGCGCCCCTGCTGCCGCCAGCCGTGCAGCGCGCCAACGCCAACTTGCGCACCGGTCGCATTAACAGCATAACTTTCGCGCCGCGCCAACCGGTCATCGCTGTGGGGTCGTCCAACCGCACAGTGGCAATGTGGGATTTCCAGCACAGCCAACGCCAACAACTGCTAAGCGGCTTCGAGCGTTCGATCGGGCAGGTGCTTTATAGCGCTGACGGGCAGCTACTGATCGCCGAACGCACCAATTCCAAAACCACGCCCTGCTCGGTTTATCGGCTGGAAAGGGAGCACATTGCCCGCATCTGGCAAGCGGCTGGCTCGATCACCGCCCTGGAGGCGCTTGGCGATCACCAGGTCTTCGCTGGCGCTCGCGATCACCAGGCGGTTATCTTGGATTGCAGCCCGCCGCCAGGCCAACCAGCCCGCCTGCTTCAAGCCAAAAAGCTGGCCTTCTGGCCGCGCTTTGCGCGCTGCTCCTTCGATCAATCCAACCTGGCATTGTTTTACGATAGCGTCAGCCTGTTTCGATTGCCCGACCTGCAAGAATTCACCGCCTCCCACTATTCCAAAACCGGGCTTTCCGGCGTCGTACGCTGTGCGGCTTTCACACCAGATAATCTCGCCCTGGTGGTTGGCAACCAAAATGGGCGGGTGGAGTGGCTGCCGGTCAATTTCTCAACCAACACCGCCCAGCGCCTGGCCGAACATCCCGCTCGCCTGCAAGGTATCGAAACTTTACCCGAGCAAGATCTGTTGGTCAGCATCGACGCCAGCGGCGAAATTCAATTCACTGCATGGGCAGATCGGAAAATGGCTGGTAAGATTGTTCTACAAGACAGCCAACCCAATTCGCTGCATATCTCACCGGATGGATCATTTATGGCGATCGGACACGCTGATGCTCATCTCTCGCTATGGGATTTGCGCCCGCTCGGTCTGCCAGCCTTGCTTTCCCAGCCGCTCAGCGAAAGCACGCCCAACCAACTGGCCGGGCTGGACGCCCTGCTTGGAGCGCCGGCCGGCCAGAGGCTTGCGAAACCGGCAGCCAATTCCCTGAACTTTCTGCGGCGTGTGCTGCGCCATCGTTTTCGCTACGATATCGACATCGGCGAGATGACTGGCATCCAGGTTGGAGAATACGACATCGAGATCGATTGAATGAGGCAGGTATGAACTGGCTATCCCGATTATTCAAATCCGCTCCCAAAGATGATGAGAGCGAGCGCTCTGAAAACGCGCCTCTGGAAGCAGAGCGCCAGTTGCAACTCCTGCGCCTGGAATTGCAAGACGCGCAGGCCGTTATTGAACGCCTGAACAGCGAGATCGAGCGCTTACGCCGCGCCAGCCAGGTCGCCTCCGGTGAACATACTGCCGCCCGGTTGCGCGCCTTATATAACGACCTGGCTGCGCCAGTCACACAGTTGCACACCCTGCAGCACCTGGTCGAAGCCCAGGACAAACCCGTGCAAAGCCGCGATATCCTGGCAATTGTCCAACGCCTGCTGAGTCATTTACAGGAGCACCACCTGGTATTAGAAGGCCAGATCGGGCAGCAAACTTTTTACGATCCAGACCGCCATCACCCGCTGAGTGCATACCAGACTCCGCAACCCGGGCAGCCGGTCACCATTCGCTTTGTTGGCGTTTCATACCAGGGTGAAATCTTGCAGAAAGCCGGGGTAGCGCCAGAATAACATGCCCGGTCGTTTAGCGGTTGATTTCGGCACTTCCAATTCTGTGATTGCTGTTTGGGATGAAACCCTACAGCAGGGCTCAACTTTGCATATCCCCGATTACGGGCGCATTTTGCAGCAAGAACACGAACAAATCTCGGTCATCCCGTCGCTGATCCACTACGCCGATGACGGGCGGCGCTGGATCGGCAACCAGGTTGTGCAGCGCGGCCTGGTCGAACACCGCCACACCTGGCGCTGGATGAAGCGATATATCCTGAACCGCAGCCCCATTCAGCGCATAACCGGCCAGGGCATGCTCTCCCCAGCCCAGGCCGGGCAGGATTTCCTGAGCAGCGTGCTGCTTTTTGCCAGCCAGGAACTCAGCCTGGAAAACGAAGAGATTGCTCTCACCACACCGGTGGAGGCCTTCGAACATTACGAAGACTGGTTGAGCAGCGTTGCCGAGGCGGCTAACCTGCCACGCTTCCGCCTGATCGATGAACCCTCGGCGGCTGCCCTGGGATACGGAGCCCATATCCAGCCCGGCGATGTTTACCTGATCTTCGACTTTGGCGGAGGCACACTGCACGCGGCTGTCGTCATGGTAGAGGCCGAAGAGACTGCCCATCAGGGCAGGCGCTGCCGGGTGCTGGGCAAAGCCGGTTTAGACCTGGGCGGCGCCACCATCGACCACTGGCTGTTTCAAGAAACCTTACGCCGCAACCGGCGCAGCGACGCAGATGAAGATGTGCGCCCCATCAGCGGCGCATTGCTGTTAGAATGCGAGCGCCTTAAAGAACGCCTGTCCTTTCACGAGCAAGCCAGCCTGAGCGTGGTCAACCCCGATTCTGGGGCAGTGATCAGCGCCGAATTTAGCCGCCCTCAGTTCGAGGAACTGCTTGACCAGCACGAGGCTTTCACACAACTGACACGCCTGGTGCGCCGGGCTTTGAGCGCCTCGCAGGAGCGCGGCTACGGCGAAGACGAAATCAAAGCCGTTTTAATGGTAGGCGGCAGCAGCCAGATCCCGGCAGTACAGACCGCTCTGCGGCGCATTTTTGGGCGTGAGCGGGTGATGCTCAACCGTCCGTTAGATGCCATCGCCCGCGGGGCGGCAGCCTTCATCGCCGGGGTAGATTTTTTCGACCACATCCAGCATGATTACGCCATTCGTTTCGTCAACCGCGAGCGCGGGGATTATGATTACAAAATCATCGCCCAACGCGGCGCACCCTACCCCAGCCAGGAGCCAGTGGCGCGCCTGACAGTCAAAGCCACCTACGATGGGCAAACTCACCTGGGACTGGCGATTTTTGAAATGGGCGCTCAGCGCCGCCTGGAAAGCGCCGGCAGCTTCGAACTGGTCTTCGACCCCAACGGCGCCGCCCGCATCGCGCCGGTACATCCCGATGAGAGCGCTCGTCGATCACTATTTTGGATGAACGAGGGCAACCCGACTTTTCTCTCTGCAGACCCGCCAGCAACGCAAGGCGAAGCGCGCTTCGAAGTCGAGTTTGCCATCGATGGCAACAAACGCCTCTTGATCACCGCCCGCGATCTGAAGAGCGGCAAACTGACCCACCTGAATTATCCGGTTGTCAAATTGACATAAAGAAAGGAGCATCATGTCCCATTTCACTCGCCTCAAGACCCACATGGTCGAAAAGGAATTCTTGATCAAAGCCCTGGAAGATCTGGGCTACAACTGGGAGACCAGCGAGCAAGGGCTCGAGGTGCGCAACCTGGGGGTTGCCAGGCAAAAGGTTGAGATCCGAGTCAAACTCGGCGGCTTATTTGGACGCCAAGTGGGTTTTGCGCGTTCGGGTTCGAATTACGAGATCATCGCCGATTGGTCGGGCGTAGCCAGGAACGAGCGCGAAAAATTCGCCAACCAGATCACCCAGCGCTACGCCTACCACGCTGCTCGCGCCAAGCTGCAAGCGCAAGGCTTCGATCTCTTGAGCGAAGAACAGTCAGAAAATGGGCAAATCCGCCTGGTTTTGCGCCGCGCCAACTACTCCTAGGTACGCTTTGGTGCGCTTCTCTAACCTTCACACAAATCTGGTACACATAGATAACTGGGAGACCTTATGAACCTCGAAGAAATCGAAGTCATCATAGAAAAAGATGGGCGCGTGCGCATTGAAGTGCGCGGCGTCAAAGGCGACGCCTGCCTGGATCTTACCCAAGCCTTGGAAGAAGCCCTGGGCGGAGAGGTGGAGTCGCGCGAAATGACTCCCGAAGCCTATGAAGAAGCCCGCCAACAAGAGCAAACCCGCCAACAGCAGCGCAAATAAGCGCGCCAGGCTGGCGAGAAACAATACGCCGTTGCAAGCACAGGCCACACTGCCCACAAATACCCTGCAGGTACACCACTACTTACCATCCAGTCGCGCCAACGGTCCGGGGTTGCGCGCGGTTGTGTGGGTGCAAGGCTGCACGTTGGGCTGTTCTGGTTGTTTCAACCCACACACCCACCCGGCGCTAGGCGGTCAAAGGGTCACGGTAGCTGAGTTGTTCGCCCAAATCAGCGCTCTGAGCGACTCGATCGAGGGAGTAACTATCAGCGGCGGCGAGCCTTTTCAACAAGCGGATGCCGTGCTGGAATTGCTTCAGCGTCTGCGCGCCGAAACCAGTCTATCATTGCTGGTCTTTACCGGTTTCACCTGGGAAGAAGTCCAGCGTCTGCCGCAAGCCCGGGCGTTGCTGGCATGTATCGATGTTCTGATCGCCGGACGCTACGATGCCCGCCAGCGCCTGGCGCACGGCCTGGTCGGTTCGGCCAATAAAACCGTCCATTTTATCAGCCAGCGCTACACCCAGACTGACCTGGCTGCCACACCTGTTGGCGAGATCATCCTGACACCCAATGGTGACATTCTGATCAGTGGGATCGATCCACTTTCTGCTTCTGTCGAGATCTGAAAACGCTCGATGCTATCAATCCCATAAAAACGAGGATGGCAATGGCGTTGAGCAACCCACCACTCAGCCTGGCCCACGGCTCAAAAGCAAAATTTCCGAACATGCGCAATACTAAAGAGAGATGCAACAAAGACAGGGGAGCGTAAAAAACTGCATGGTATGCCAATGGCGTACCTAAAATTGCCGGAAAGATCACCAGGGCATGACCAAAGATCATGCTGAAGACAAAACCGACAAACACAGCGTGTAGGATAGCGTCGTAATAAGGCCCGGCTGGTAAATAACCGTACCACATGGCCAACACCCCGGCAAAGCCCAGCCAAATATAACCGCCCAGCAGGCAGGCGGCGATATAGCGAGTAACGCCGCTCGAGCGGATTGTCCGCCGAGACAGGTCGTAGCGCAGCAGCCACAGCGCCAGCGCCAGCATCCCCAGGCCGCTCAAACGCATCCCCAGGTCAGGCCGCGCAATGCTAAGCGCCAACCCAAGCGCTAATAAAACCACAATCACAGCAAAGAGGCGTTGGACTGTTTGAGTCAGGCGCAACACGCGATTGAGCTCCAGGCGCTCGCCGGCAATCGTCAGCACCAGAAAGCCCATCCACCACAACACCACCTGGTAGACCGCCGCCCCAAATAGCCACAACAGGCAGCCGACCAACCAGCTCAACGCCCCCGCCGCCATCACCGCGCTGTGTAAGGCCGGGTGCTGCCGTAAAAACACAGCAAAGATCAGGCACAACCACAGGCTGCCCAGCGTTAATAGCACCGGCCCAGCAATCCCACCCACTCCAGCCGCCAGCAGCAAGCCGCCCAGGCCGCTGCTCAAGACTCCGAAATACGCCCAAAGCCGGTTGAGCACCACGGCGCGTTCGAGGATAATCAGTGTTCCCAAAAAACCTGACACCATCAACGGCCCATGGCTGATGGGCAAGGTCGGTCGCAATACCGGCCATGCCCAACCGATGCGCAGCAGCCCAGCCCACAAACCGAACAATAAAGCCGCCATTGCCATCGCCAGCAAGGGCAAACGCCAGAACCTGGTATTAAGCATCCATAACCTCCATATCCTGTATAGTTTAACTATAGTCGTTTTTCAGATATTTTTATATGACATTGCTCATATTATATTTAGTGTTGCGAGGGCCGGCTGCACTCAACTGGATGCCAGCTGTAGGCGGGTTAATCCTGGGATTCATCTTCCTCTGGAATGGCTACAAGTCGGCCTTATTACGGCATTTTTTCATGGCGCTCTTTTGCATGCTGGCTGGTGCAGGGATCGCCTTTGCTGGCTTGGGCGGCATGACAGGCACAGCGCTGCTTTTCGCCCTGGCCGGAATCCTTTCTCTGATCTTTGGCTTCTGGAACCGCTGGATTTATTTACACCACACGCCATCTTCAACCGAGGTCGATCATGGCAACTAACACTGCCTCTCTTGTCGAAGTTGACCGGCTGATTCACGAGCCGTCGCGCAGTTTGACCCTGGCGGTCCTTGCATCTGTCAAGGAAGCTGATTTCCTCTACCTGCAAAACGACACTGGGTTGACCAAAGGAAACCTGACCGTGCATCTTTCAAAGCTGGAAGAGGCGGGGTATATTGCCATTGAAAAGACATATCGTGGTAAGATTCCGCGCACAATTTGCCGCATCACGCCCGAAGGCAAGCAAGCATTCGATGAATACCAACAGCAGCTCCAGCAATTTGTCGAAGCTACAAGCGTATTCACGTAAATTAATGAGGTTTCTGCATTCACTGGCGCACTGAAACCTCGAGTGGTTTGATCACTTTTTCGATCCGGTGAACCCTATTCATACCATGGATTCATTACTCAAAACATTAGCTCGATCGAATGAGCCATCCGTGCACTACAAAGTATTGACCCGTCTGCTGGGCGAGCAGCCAGATTCAGAACCGGTCATAGCCGCCCGGCAGGCTATCCCAGATTCTCCACGCGTCGCTCAACAGCTTTCGGAGCGGCAAGCCGGTGGAAAAATTCCGCATCACGCCTATGACAAGTGGCGCGGCGCGCATTGGGTGCTGGCGCTCCTGGCAGACCTGGACTATCCGCCCGGCGACGATCGCCTGTTCCCGCTGCGCGAACAGGTCTTTGACTGGCTGTTTAGCGAAAAGCACCAACAATCGATCCGCACGCTGAATGGGCGCGTGCGCCGCTGTGCCTCGCAAGAGGGCAACGCGCTGTACGCCATGCTCAAGCTTGGCCTGGCGGACGAGCGCACAGAAATCCTGGCGCAGCGCCTGCGCCAGTGGCAGTGGCCTGATGGCGGCTGGAACTGTGACAAGCGCCCTGAGGCCTCGAATTCATCATTTATGGAAAGCCTGATTCCACTGCGTGCGCTGGCGCTGCACGCCCGGCTGAACGGCGATGAAGGCTCGCGCCTGGCTGCCCAGCACGCCGCCGAGATTTTCCTCAAGCGCCGCTTGTTCAAACGCCAGAGAGATGGTTCGCTGATCTTTCACGAATTTGTGCGCCTGCACTATCCCTGTTACTGGCATTACGACATTCTGTTTGCCTTGAAAGTGATGGCGGAGGCCGGTTTTCTAGGCGATGAACGCTGTCAGGAGGCGCTGCAAATCCTCAAATCGAAACAATTACCTGGCGGCGGCTTCCCCGCCGAAGCAAAGTATTATACTTGTTCAGCCAACGCAAAAGGCGGGCGCTCGCTGGTAGATTGGGGAGGCACAGGCGTGAAACGCACGAACGAGTTCGTCACCGTCGAAGCATTATGCGTGCTCAAGGCCGCTGGAGAATTGTTGTAGATTAACCATTTGCAACTATGATTCTGGCACATCTTGATGTTGGAGGTAAGAAATTGGAAAACCTGTCACATGCTCCATCGACCAAACAACAACCCTGGTTGAAAACTCTAGCCAACCTGCTGCCACTGTGGCTGTTCTCGTTAGCCATCACAGTAGAAGGCTTCCCTCGCCCACCCATCCCGGCTTGGCTGGGGTTAGTCTTTTTCATTTTGGCCATAGTCGCCGGCGTTGGGCTGCTCATCATGCGGTGGATGCCTCCCATGCTTACGCTGATCAGCCTGTTCCCTTTTCTATTGCTGCCTGCCTTCGATGAAATTTCAACGACCTACAAAACACCTTTCATTCTCACCTGCGCTCTGCTCTTGAGCGCGGGAATGATTGTCTACCAACACAGCCGGTCAGCGTTGTTTCGATGGGTCATTCTTCTGGTGTCAATCGGGGTGACGCTCATCTTCGCCTGGAACGCGGCCGAGAATTTTTGGCAGATGGCCGGCGACCTGGGCTATTTCGAATGTTTTCCGGATTATACCGGCTGCCCGGCGCTTACCGGGCAAGAAACCCCGTGGTGGCAGTTGTTCTTTTTCTTCTAGCTCCATGGGAAACCTATAAAGATGCTAAAGAAAGAAGTTATCGAGTGGCTGTTGGGCAGCGATCCATCTATTCGCTGGCAAGTCTTGCGCGATATCCAGGGTGAGGGCATTTACACCTTCATCCCGGAAAGGCGCAAGATAGCTACCGAAGGTTGGGGCGCCAGGCTACTCGCTCACCAGGATGCGAATGGCTTATGGGGGGGACAGCTTTACAACAATAAATGGTTATCAACTACATACACCATGCTTTTACTGCGCCAGATGGGACTACAACCGGATCTCCCCCAGGCTCTCCTGGCTTGCCATGTCTTGCTGGAAGGCGGTTATCGCCAAGCAGGCAGTATCAGCTATGGAAAAACCGTCGAAACCATCGACATCGGTGTGACCGGAATGATTTTATCCATCCTGGCATATTTCGAGTTTTCAGACGAGCGGGTTCATGCCATCGTTGATTTTCTGCTCGACCAACAAATGCAAGACGGGCGATGGGAACCCTTCCCAGGCAATCAGAATTTAATGTATACATTCGATGGCACACTTCTGGTATTGGAAGGCTTATCCGAGTATGCACACCGGTATCTTCAATACAATCCAAGAGTTGCAGAAGCTCAAGCCGTTGGTCGAGAATTTTTTCTACGCCATAAACTTTTCAAATCCCCAGAAACTGGAGAAATTCTCAACCCTAACCTGACAAAATTCTCCTTCCCGCCGCGCTGGCATTACGATGTGCTGACCGTGTTGGATTATTTCACGTGTAGCAATGCCGCGCGAGATGACAGGTTAAACGAGGCGATCGATCTGGTGAGAACGAAGCGAGGCTCAGACGGATTTTGGAAGCTACAAAACAGGCATCCAGGAAAGACTTTTTTCGAGATGGAAGAAGTCGGCAAGCCAAGTAAATGGAATACGCTTCGAGCACTACGCGTTCTTAGATGGTGGGAAAATTAATAGCCTGTTTACTAATCGATTAGCCACTAAATCGCTCCATCCAGCGTTCCGGCACGGGCAATTCGGTGAAACCGAATTGACGATACAACTCGTGGGCATCGCGCGTTGCCAGCAGCAAACGTCGCAGCCCTTGTAACCTGGGATTCCGCACCGTGGCATCCACCAGCCATTTCCCCAGCCCGTGACCGCGCCAATTTTCATCGACAAAAACATCGCACACCCAGGCGAAGGTGGCATAATCGGTAATAATGCGCGTAAAAGCTACCTGGCGGTGGCGCTCATAAATTCCAATGTTCAATGAATTTTGGATCGAACGCTGAATGACCTCGAAAGGCCGGTCTTTGGCCCAATAAGCCTGGGCCAGGAAAGCGCGGATGGCTTCCAGATCCAAATGCGCCGGATCATCGCTTAACCAAAACAATGGCACATCTGGGGATTGGTAATCGGATCGCTGTAAAGCGAAGTGCGGAGTAAGCTCGCCATAAAAGTTCATCTCCGGCGCCGGGCGCAAACCGAGTTTCTCTGTAAGGATGCGTTCCGAAGCAATATTATCCGGATGAGTTGCAGCTACAATGCGCGGCAGTTCCACTATATCGAAACCGAATTGCAGGCAAGCCAGCGCTGCCTCGCTGGCGATCCCCTGCCCCCAGGCGGACGGCGCCAGTCCATATTCGATTTCTACCTCATCAGGCCACTGCGCCAGTTGTTCAGCAGAAACGCCATCTGGCTCCACATGCAGATGTTGCAGCCCACAATAACCCAAAAATTGCACCTCGCCTTTACGCCGCACTGCGAACAAACCCAAGCCATGCTGCTGCCAGTGATCGAGCATAAATACTACTTCTGCCTGCGTGGCTTGCGGCGACCGTGGTTCGCCAGTCGGCAGGTAGCGCATTACCAGCGGCTCAGACCACAACTCGACCATAGCTGGGAGATCGGCAACTGTTAGCGCCTTCAGATGTAAGTGTTGAGTTTGGATTTCAAGCATCATCCGGTAAGGATATTCCGCTTTCAAAATTTTGTCAACAGGTTTACAACATAACACTTGACGATAATATCGCCTCGTGATAATATCTAAATGTGATCGAATCGTTCGCATCGAAAGAAACGGAAAGAATATTCAAGGGCTTTGTCTCAACCAAATTGCCCATCGATATTCAACGTACAGCCCGCCGAAAACTGTTATACCTGGACGAAGTCGAAGATTTGCAGGATATTCAAGCTGTTCCAGGGTACCGGTTAGAAAAACTCAGAGGAAATCGTGCCAATCAATACAGCATCCGTATTAACGACCAATGGCGTATTTGTTTCGAATGGGTAGCCAACAAAGCCAGAAATGTTGAAATCATTGGTTACCATCGATAGCGAGGAAAATTATGGATGAAATTCTTTCACCCATCCACCCAGGTGAAATTCTAGTAGAAGATTTTATGAAGCCGCTAGGCCTGTCTCAGTACCGGTTAGCCCAGGATTTAGGTGTGGCGCCGATCCGCATTAGCCAGATTGTACGCGGAAAGCGGTCGATCACTGTCGATACTGCCATGCGCCTAGGGCGGTATTTTGGCGTCAGCGCCGCCGTTTGGCTGCGTTTACAGGTTCGCTATGATCTCGAAGCAGCCAAAGCCACGTTGGAACCGCGCATTAGAGATGAAGTGAAGGTTTTCCAGCATACGACATAATCGCAATTAAGATACACTGCGCCTGACTCAGCGCATTACAGGATCCCAATCATAGCTAACCCACACTTTCAATCGCCTGGACAGCAGTTTCGTCCAGGCGATTATATTTGGAAAGAAATCCGGCCTCGAAATATGACAACCATCATACTCCACTTCATCTATCTATGCAAAAATAGGGATACTGAAAAACCAACCCTATCTAAAAGTTAAGGAGAAACATATGATGAGACGCTGGATTGGAATACTCCTCTTATTTTCTGTGCTATTGAGCAGTTGCAGCGGTGGGCAGCAAACTGTCACCCCTGCTTCTTCCGGCCTGCCGGCTGACGCCGCCGCCCTGGCAGCCGAACGCGGCTTTACGCCAGATGATGTCTATGCCGCCCTGAAAACCTACATGCCATCCGGGGAACTCGACCCCTACATCATGTTCTCATCGGGCGGGCAATCCGGCCAGGTGCTGGTCATTGGCGTACCTTCCATGCGCATTTTGAAAGTGATTGCCGTCTTTACCCCCGAACCGTGGCAAGGTTTTGGTTTTGGCGGGCATGGCGACCAGGTGTTGGAAGATGGCTATGTCAACGGCTACGAGATCAAATGGGGCGACACGCACCATCCTTCGCTCTCGGAAACCAACGGCGAATATGATGGTCAATTCCTGTTCATCAACGACAAAGCCAACGCTCGCCTGGCGGTGATCGATTTGCGCGATTTCGAAACCAAGCAAATCATCAAAAATCCGAACGCCATCAACGACCATGGCGGCGCGTTTGTCACCCCGAACACCGAATACGTGATTGAAGGCCCGCAGTATGCTGCGCCTTTGGGTTGGGAATACGCCAGCCTGGATGATTACGAAGAAAAATACCGCGGCGTGATCACTTTCTGGGCTTTCGACCGCATGAGTGGGCGCGTAATCCCCGACAAATCCTTCCAGATGGAACTGCCGCCCTACTGGCAAGACCTGTGCGATGCTGGTAAGAAGGTCAGCGATGGTTGGGTCTTCTGCAACTCCTTCAATGTCGAAATGGCGACCGGCGGCATCGAGCTGGGCAACCCACCCTTTGAAGCCGGTGTGAGCAGAGGCGACACCGATTACCTGCACATCATCGACTGGAAGAAAGCCGAACAGGTTTACCAGGCCGGCAAGGTAGAAACCTTGAATGGTATGGCGCTGATTCGCCTGCAAACGGCCATCGACGAAGGGCTGCTGTTCTTCACCCCGGAGCCAAAAAGCCCGCACGGCGCAGATGTCACCCCCGGCGGCGAATTTATCGTGGTGGGCGGCAAGCTCGACCCACATGTCACCATCTATTCCTTTGAGAAAATCCAGCAAGCCATCGCTGCGGGCGGGTTGGAAACCGATTCGTACGGCGTACCGGTCATCCCGTTGGACAAAGTGATGGAGGCGCAGGTTGAATTAGGCCTCGGGCCGCTGCACACCGTCTTCGACGATAAGGGCTACGCCTACACCTCGCTATTCCTCGATTCAGCCGTGGCGCGCTGGACATTGGGCGGGCCATACGACTCGCTCAACCCGGAAGATGGCTGGACGCTGGTGCAAAAACTGCCGGTGCAATATAACATCGGCCATATCGCCGCCGCCGAAGGCGACACCGCCTCGCCCGATGGGTTGTACGTGGTAGCTCTGAACAAGTGGAGCATCGACCGTTTTGCCAATGTCGGTCCGCTGCTGCCGCAGAACTTCCAGTTGGTAGATATCACCGGCTCTGGGGCGCAGATGAAATTGCTCTACGATATGCCAATCGGCATGGCTGAGCCGCATTACGCCCAGATCATCAAAGCCGATAAACTCAACCCGTTCGAGGTCTACCCGCAGGTAGGATGGGACCCCGGGACGATGGCGCTGCACCCGAATGCCATCACCAGCGAAGACGAGGCGCGCGTCGAGAGAAACGGCAATGTGGTGGAAATCTGGATGACTGTTCTGCGCTCACATTTCAAGCCCGAACGCATCGAGATCCAAAAAGGCGACCATGTCATCTGGCACCTGACCAGTCTGGAACAAACTCGCGACGCCACGCATGGCTTTGCCATTTCCGGCTACAACATCAACCTGAGTTTGGAGCCGGGTGAGACCCAAACCATCGAATTCGACGCCGTCATGTCGGGTACCTTTACATACTACTGCACGGAATTCTGCTCGGCATTACACCTGGAAATGCTTGGTTACCTGCTAGTGAAACCCTAAACCCGGCTGTAATTTTGCTGGAAAAAAGCAAGGTGTATGCGCACGAGCCACCTACGTGCGCATACACCTGAAGAAAGTGAAAAGAAAACAATGAAAAAACTCTTTTCAAGCTCTCTCGAACTGGTCGTTCTTTTGCCCGATGGCAGCCGCCGCCGCTTGATCGATTTTCTCATTCCTTCCGCTATTCTGATGTCCGCGGCGTTGATCCTGATCATTTCGATGTTCCTACCCTACTGGCGTATGACCATGACCGCCCCACAATACCCCAAAGGCCTGAAAGTGGATGTGTATGTCAGCCGCCTGGAAGGCGATGTGCGCGAAATCGACCAACTCAACCATTACCTGGGTATGCCGCCGTTGGACGAGGGCGGAAAATTCGAGCGCTCGATTTCGCTCACCGCCATCGTTGTACTCGGTTTGCTCTTGATCGCCGGGGTATTTATCGGCAACCAATGGGCTGGCGTGTTGGCGTTGCCTGCGTTGTTGTTCCCATTCATATTCCTGGCTGACTTGTACCTGATCCTCTACAAGTATGGTCAAAGCGTTGATCCAACCTCGCCATTGGGCAGCGCCATCGAGCCGTTCACCCCGCCTCTGTTTGGCGTTGGCGTAATCGGACAATTTGGCACGATTGCAGAGCCGCGCATAGGATTGTATTTAGCCTTTATCGCCTGCGCGGTCATTCTGGCAGGGTTGTGGTTCCACCGCCGGGCTTACAAACCGGTTGTCGAAGCTCAACAGAAGCTCGCCGATAAAAATCAGGACAACACAGCAGCGTCATGACACACACTTTGCGGTTCTTGCGCTCTTTCACGCTCGGTTTGGTATGGGCGACCATGCTGGGTGCGGCGTTAGGCCTTCCAGGCGCAGCCATGGCTGTCCATGCACCTGAGCAACAGGCCGCGCAATGGGTAGTCTCGCCCAGCGGCCCTTTTACCACCATCCAGAAAGCGCTGGAAGCAGCCAGCCCAGGCGATACAATCGTGGTACGCGGCGGCGTTTACCAGCAGCCCTTGGTTGTTGAGAAATCGATAACCCTGATTGGCGAAGATTGGCCGGTGATCGACGGCGGCGGCCTGGGCAGTGTGGTCACCCTGAACGCCGCCGGGATCGTCTTCCGCGGCTTCGAAGTGCGCGGCAGCGGAAGCGAACCAGACCGCGACCATTCCGGAATCGCCTTGAAAGCGGCCGATATCCTGGTAGAGAATAACCGTTTATACGATGTGCTGTTTGGAGTTTTCGTCGCCCGCGCCGACCGGGCTATCGTACGCAACAACCAGGTCACCAGCAAGGCTGAATACGATATTGCTCGCAAAGGCGACGCCATTCGCATCTGGTACAGCCAGGATGTGCTGATCGAAAATAATTTTGTTCGCGAAGCGCGCGATGTAGTCGCCTGGTACGCCAACGGCATTCGCATGGTAGACAACCACATCGAGAATGGGCGCTATGGTATCCATTTGATGTACTGCAATGAGATTGAAATATCTCGAAATCGCCTATTGGATAATTCGGTCGGCATCTACACCATGTATTCCGACGATGTGGTGATTGCAGAGAATGACATCCGACGGCAGCGCGGGCCGAGCGGGTATGCGCTAGGTTTTAAGGATGCTAACAACGTACTGGTGCATGGAAATCTGTTAGTAGATAATCGGGTGGGGGCTTTTCTGGACGGTACACCCTACCGCCCCAACGGCTTTGCCAACTTCGAAAACAACATTTTTGCCTACAACGATATTGGCGTACTATTGATGAGCTTTGTCAAAGGCTCTGAATATACCAGCAACACCTTCTGGGAAAATGTGCAGCAAACCGGGTTGCAAGGCAGCGGGAAAGCCGGGATTAATCACTGGCAAGGAAATTACTGGAGCGATTATGCCGGATTTGACGCCGATGGAGATGGTTTCGGCGATCTGCCTTATCGCTCCGAGCGTTTTTTCGAAAGCCTGACGGGGCAGGAGCCGCGCTTGCGCGCATTTATTTTCAGCCCCTCCGCCCAGGCGCTTGAATTTGCAGCGGTAACATTCCCTATTATCAAACCACAACCTAAGTTAGAGGACCCTCGCCCGGCAATGCGCCCGGCTGAAATTCCCGCTCGAGCGCTGCCTGAAACAGATCGCCAGCAAGCTGTCAATCTTTCCATGCTTGGGGTTGTGTTGGCAGGCGGCGGCGTTTGGTTGGCGTCAGCCGGCTGGAAAGGAAACCATTGGATGGATCGAACTGTGCAGACGAAATCCGAAAAAAAGGAAAAAAAAACACATCAGGGAGTCGACCAATCTCCATCGAGCAAATCGATGTTGCCTATCGTACAAGTACAGCGATGTTTCAAAAGCTACGGAAAGGCGCCGGTATTAAATGGGATTGACTTGAGGGTAATGCCGGGTGAGTCGGTTGCGCTATGGGGAGAAAATGGGGCCGGAAAGACCACCTTGCTCAAGGCGCTGCTTCACCTGATCGATTTTCAAGGCGACATCCGCATCGCCGGATTGGATGTGCGCCGCAGCGGCAAACAAGCCCGCGCCCTGGCCGGGTATGTTCCGCAAGAAACGGTTTTCTACGATATGAGCGTCCTGGCTGCCATGCACTTTTTCGCTCGCTTGAAAAAAGCGCCCCTCTCATCGATTCCGCTCTTATTGGAAAAGCTCGGTCTGACAGCCCACCAGCAAAAGCCTGTGCCGGCGCTATCCGGCGGATTAAAACAACGCCTGGCGTTGGGAGTAGCGCTGCTCTCTGATCCGCCTTTGCTGCTGCTGGATGAGCCCACCGCCAACCTGGATGCGGCAGCGCGCCGCGATTACCTGGCCTTGTTACAAATGCTGCGCTTAGAAGGCAAGACGATCGTCTTTGCTTCACACCGCTCAGACGAGGTGGCAGCCCTGGCTGACCGGGTAATCCTGCTGGAACATGGCAAGATTGCCGAAGAGATCCTGCCCGACCAACTTCCATTGCGCTTGTCTCCAGAATTTTGCCTCACATTGTGGGTAGCAGAAGAGCAGCGCCAGCAAGCTTACGACATCTTAGCAGCCGCGGGTTGGAAACCACACCTGAACGGACACGGTACGGTAGTGCTGCAAATTCCTGCCCAAGATAAATTACGCCCTATGGAAAACCTGATCCAGCAAGGCGTTCAAATTGCTGATTTTCAACTGGATGGAGAAACCTCGCCATGGAATTAAACAAAGTATGGATTATCACTACGCGTGAGTTCCGCGAGGCGCTGCGAAACAAATGGCTGGCAGCCTACGCGATTGGGTTTTCATTATTAGCGCTGGCGCTCTCACGCGCCAGCCTGGCCGCCGCAGGATATTCCGGGCTTGGTGGGTTTGGGCGCACAACCGCCAGTTTGATCAACGCTTTGCTTTTATTCACCCCATTATTAGGCCTGATGGTGGGTGCGGCGGCGTTAGCTGGCGACCGCGAACGTGGCAGTTTGTTATATCTGCTATCCCAGCCGGTGAGCCGGGGCGAGGTGTTTTGGGGCAAGGTTGTTGGCGCGATTTTGGCTGCCAGTGTTGCTCTGGCCTTAGGGTTTGGCGTGGCGGCGTTGGCACTGGGAGCCAGCGGAGGCGGCGATATTTCAGCCTTCATCGGCTTGATCGGCTTCACCTTCTTGCTTATGCTGGCTTGCCTGGGATTGGGCTTCTTGATTAGTTCATTGGCGCGCAAAGCCGCTGCTGCCAATGGCGCGGCGTTGGTGCTGTGGCTGGGGCTGGCGTTCCTAGGTGACCTGGGCATCATCGGTGCAGTATTAAAAACAAACCCCTCGCCAGGCGCGTTACTAACCATGCTGGTGATCAACCCTTTGCAAGTGTTCAAGCTCGGCGCGATTTATAGTCTACAAGCCACGCTGGATACCTTAGGCGCGGCCGGGCAATATGCCACATTTCACTTTGGCGAACGCCTTCCACTGTTGTTGGGTGGACTCTTGTGCCTGTGGGCGGCAGGTACATTCTCAGGCGCCTTCGCTCTCTTTAATCGCCGCCAGGATTCATAACCAGAACAGGACGGAAAGAATGGCAAGAAGCAAAAGTTAAACACCCTAAATAACCGGTCAAGAACCAAAATAGTTTCGAGTAATTGAGTAATTTCGCTTCGGGAGGAAAAATGTCCATACGATTGAACAAGCAATTCATGCTGCCGATCGTTATCCTCATTCTGACAGCAGCAGTTCTATTGAGCGCCTGCTCGCAAAAATCCGGCGAGCTGCAACCGCCCAAGATCAACTATGGGCGCGACATGTGTGATCGCTGCGGCATGATCATCGGTGACGCCCGCTTTGCATCTGCGACCCTGTTGATGGATGGCAAATATCTAAAATTCGATGACCTCGGAGAAATGCTGGCTTATCATCGAGAGAATCCCGACGTTCAGGTTGCGGCCTGGTTTGTCCACGACTACCCAAGCGAAACCTGGATACGCGGTGAAACAGCATTTTATGTCTTCAACCAGGATTTTCAAACGCCAATGGGCTTCGGAATTGCTGCCTTCAAAGAGCACACAGAGGCTGAAAAATTCGCCGCCGAACACAAAGGCATTATTTATAACCTGGAGGAAGTTCACCTCCAGGCAAAAATGATGAAGAAGCCCATGCCCTAAACAACCTTTTCAGGAGATAAACAAACCATGAATTCCCGCTTTCTCACGATCTTAAGTACCCTAATTCTCATCGCCCTGCTGGCAACAGCCTGTGGTCCAAGCGCCCCGGCTGCAACGCCTACCCCTGTTCCTTCGCCTACCCCTGCTGCGCCAAAGGGCGACGCTGCCGCCGGGCAAAAGGCCTATTTGGCATCCTGCACCGCCTGCCACGGCCCAGAAGCCAAAGGCGTGCAAGGTTTGGGCAAAGACTTGACCACTAGCGAGTATGTCAAAAGCAAAAGCGACAGCGAACTGGTTGAGTTTTTCAAGATCGGGCGACCAAGTTCAGACCCGCTCAACACCACCGGCGTGGATATGCCACCCAAGGGCGGCAATCCAGCCCTGAACGACACAGATTTGCTGAATATCGTGGCATTTTTACGGTCGATACAACAGTAAGGTGTTGCTCGCCGTGACAACCTGCCTTGCCAAACACTGCTGCGCCAACCCTGGCAGGTTGTCAGGCTCACATCCAATAGGTTTATCCATGTGCTTTGATCAGGAAAAACCCCCTCTCAAAAAATTGCCCCCGCCTTGCGATGGAGGCCGGCGTATTCATACATCTGACCAGGATCAAGCCTTCTCATCAGTAATCCACGTGGATGGTCACCTGCTGCCCGACCCATTCCCAGATTATCTACCCTGCCCGCATTGCCAGGAAGCCGAAGTAGAAGTTTGGTGTTATCAGGCTGGCGGCACATGCCACAATTGTGGCTACTGGGTAGCATGCTCCAAGCCAGCCTATTGCGGTTCTTTACCTACCTGTCCAAAACCCAATTCTCCTTCGCAAGATTTGCCTCCCCCAACCGGGAATGCACCCGCTCAATAATATCACTCGGTCATCTGCCGTAATCGATCCAGGTCTTTGATCAAAATAAAACCGCCGCGCCGGGTCTCTAATACCCCATCTTTGCGGAATCGAGACACGGTCCGGATCGAGGTCTCCAGGGTGGTACAAACCATATCTGCCAGGTCCTGGCGCGATAAAGGAATCGAGATCAACCGCCCTTCTGAAGTCTCGCGCCCAACCCGTATAGCAAGCTTCAACAAAATATGCGCCATACGGCGTTCAACACGTTCTCCAACCATGGTCTGCATATTGATCATCGAGAGATGCCGCGCCCCCAACATGCGCAACAGCTTCAGAATCACCGCCGGGCGGTTGAGCAAGAAGCGGCTGTAAGCCTGGGCAGGAAAGTTGAGTAACGTGACCGGTTCCATTGCTTTTGCCGTAGCAGGTTGAGAGGGAAAAAAAAGCACCGCCCCTCCGAAAACCTCACCCGGAGAGATGAGTTCCAAAATCACCTCCCGCCCGTCGCGGTCATGATAAACGATCTTAACACGCCCAGAATAGACCATCCAAACCCTATCGCACGGATCTTCTTGATAAAAGATGATCTGCTCACGGTCATAATGCTGAACAGTGGATTCGTTAGCTAATAAAGCCAAATCTTCATCTGGTACATCGGCCAACAGCGGAAATTTCCGCAAGAGATTGAGAACGATTTGATTGGTCAGGGTCTTCATAACAAGCCAATTATAGCGCGAATTGCTGCTATACTTGGACTATGCCATCGCTGAATGTCCATTTGCTTCACCCCCCAAATGCGCCCGACCTGGCATTATTACAGAGTCTTTTGCTGTCCGATATCCACCTGACACTTGGCCCGGAAATTCCCAGCCCAGCTGAGTATGATATTTTGGTCGCTGGACGGCCAGAACGCGCCGCCCTACAAGCCAGCCAGCGCTTGAAAACTTTGGTGATCCCTTTTGCCGGGCTCCCAGCAATTACCAGGCAATTGTTGGAAGATTTTCCTGGAATTGCTGTGCATAACCTGCACCACAACGCCGCCCTGACGGCTGAAATGGCGCTGGCGTTGATGCTGGCAGCAGCCAGGCAAATTATCCCGGCTGACCAGGCGCTGCGGCAGAATGATTGGTCTGTTCGCTACCAGCCATCTCAAGCCATCTCGCTTGATGGGAAAACCGCGCTGATCCTGGGCTTTGGCCAGGTCGGCCAGCGCATCGGGCGCGCCTGTGCAGGCCTGGGCATGCGCAATCTGGCCATCCGCCGTGAACCATCCAGAAATACGCCGCTGGATTACCCGGTCGAGATTCACCCGCTATCCGCATTACCCGGGCTGCTGCCCAGCGCTAATGTGCTGCATATTGCCCTGCCAGACACCTCCGAAACCGAAGGCCTGTTAGGCGCTGGCGAACTGGCGCTGCTGCCGCCTGGAGCAATCCTGGTGAATGTCGGGCGCGCCGCCATCGTCAACCAGGCCGCGCTGTACCAGGCTTTGCAGACCGGTCGCCTGGGCGGCGCCGGGCTGGATGTCTGGTATCACTACCCCAACAGCCAGGCCGAGTGGCGCGATACCCCGCCTGCCGATTACCCGTTTCACGAACTAGAAAATGTTGTTTTGAGCCCACACCGCGCCGGTCACAGCGCAGAGACAGAAACCCTGCGCATAGTTGCCCTGGCAGAACTGCTCAACGCCGCCGCCAACGGGCAACCCATCCCCAATCGAGTGAACTTATCAGCCG
>JAGUYW010000027.1 GCA_020061105.1 Anaerolineales bacterium
ACTGATTGTACCGGTGGCGTTGGAGCAAGGCTCGAAGTTTGCGATCCGCGAAGGCGGCCTGACGGTCGGCGCCGGCGTGATCACCAAGATCATTGAGTAATCAGATAGCAGGTAATTATGGCCTCCAAGAAAGATGTCCGCCCGGTAGTGACGATGGCTTGCACGGAGTGTAAAGAACGCAATTACACGACGCAGAAAAACCGTCGCAACGACCCTGGCCGGTTAGAACTCAGCAAATTCTGTCGGCGTTGTCGAAAGCATACAACGCATCGCGAGACGAAATAATGTGTCGGCGCGCCAGATGTTGAAGATTGTGATAAAATAGATTTTCAACATCTGGCGCCTGAAACAGCGTACTTTACATAGGCCAGTAGCTCAATTGGCAGAGCACCGCTCTCCAAAAGCGGGGGTTGTGGGTTCAATTCCTGCCTGGCCTGCCTGGATTGTGCAACGCCGTCTTTCGAGGCGGCGTTTTGCCCGTCAATGATTGTACGGAGCATGGTAGTTAGGAGATGCCTGTGGCAAAGGATCAAAAAACTGAAAGCAAGGCTAAAGAGCCAAAAGCCATTGCTCGCCAAGAGCCGGGTTTCTTTCAGCGTATCGTCAACGGAATTCAACGTTTTTTCCGTGAGACGGTTGGTGAGCTAAAAAAGGTCACCTGGCCGACGCGCCGAGAAGCTTTGAACCTGACTGGGATTGTGTTAGTCGTCATTTTTGCAGTCGGGTTATTCCTGGGTTTCTGGGATGTGGTTTTTGCAGAAATGTTTGGTTTGATCTTCTCTCTGTTCTAGGAGTAAGATGGATTTTTTAGATCAGGACGACCCTCAAAAAGATTTGGAAGCGCAGCAGGCGCCAGAGAGTGAATTGGCTGCAGATGACAGCTCAAATACTGCAGATACTCTGGCAGAAGATTTTGGCATTCCAGGTCTTGAGTTTCCTGTCGATGAACTGGAAGGACAGGAAGTGGATGGGCGCGCCTGGTACGTTGTGCACTGCTATTCGGGATATGAAAACAAAGTGCGTCATAACCTGGAGCAGCGCATGGAATCGATGGGGATGAAAGATAAAATCTTTGATGTGGTTGTCCCTACCGAAGAAGAAATTGAAGTAAAAGAAGGCAAACGTCGCACGGTTGAACGCCGGGTATTTCCAGGTTATATCCTGGTAAATATGATCCTGACCGAAGAGTCCTGGTATGTGGTGCGTAATACGCCAGGTGTAACCGGTTTTGTCGGCATGGGCAATAACCCTACTCCGCTGCGCCCGGAAGAAGTCGCCCAGATTATCAAGCGCATGGAAGCGGAAGCGCCGCGGATTAAGGTGACGTTCCGCCCAGGCGAAAGAGTGCGCATTGTGGACGGGCCTTTCAACGACTTCCGCGGCACTGTTTCAGAAATTGATATGGAACGCGCCAAAGTACGCGTGATGGTGAATTTCTTCGGGCGTGAAACGCCTGTTGAATTGGATTTCTTACAAGTTGAAAAGTCGTAAAACAGCGCAAAACTGAGCGCTGAATGGTGGGAGGGTGTACCTGCCCGCAAATACCACGAAGGAGAGTAACTGTGGCAAAGAAACTGAAAGCAATTGTAAGACTGCAGATTTCTGCTGGAAAAGCGAATCCTGCACCCCCGATCGGTCCAGCCCTGGCTGGGCACGGCATCAACCTGATGGCATTCTGCAAGGAATATAACGCCCGCACATCAAACCGCATGGGCGAGATCCTCCCCGCAGAAATCAGCGTTTACTCAGATGGGTCTTTCACGTTTATCCTGAAGACCTCGCCGGCTTCGGTGCTACTGAAGAAAGCCGCTGGCGTGGAAAAGGGTTCAGCGAAATCGCCGCGTGAGAAAGTCGGGAAAGTAACCCGCGCCCAGGTGCGTGAAATTGCTGAAATCAAGATGAAAGATCTGAATGCGATCGACATCGAAGGCGCAATGCGCCAGATTGAAGGTACAGCCCTGAATATGGGGTTGGAAGTAGTAGACTAGTCCCGGTGGGAGGATGGCTGCGCTGTCCGTTTGCACCACAAAGGAGTAATGATGGCAAAACACGGTAAAAAGTATCTCGAGGCGGCGGCGAAAGTAGACCGTTCGCAGAACTATTCCCCCGAACAGGCGATCAAACTTGCAAAGGAAACCAACATTGCCAGTTTCGATTCGACGGTAGAAATTCATATTCGGCTGGGGGTCGATCCGCGCCATGCTGACCAGCAGGTGCGTGATGTGGTCGTACTGCCGCACGGCTTAGGCAAGACCGTGCGCGTCCTGGTTTTTGCCCAGGGCGAAGGCGCGACCCTGGCGCGCCAGGCGGGCGCAGATCACGTGGCGGACGATGACGCCTTCCTGGCGAAGATCCAGGGCGGTTGGACAGATTTCGATGTGGCAATTGCTACGCCCGACATGATGGGTAAAGTCGGTCGGCTGGGGCGTGTCTTAGGCCCGCGTGGCTTGATGCCCAACCCCAAAGCAGGCACGGTTGTACCGGCCGAAGATATTCCGCGGGTGATCGAAGAATCGAAGGCTGGACGGGTTGAGTTCCGCGTCGATAAAACCGCCAACCTGCATGTGCCGATTGGCAAAGTGTCGTTCGAAGAGAACAAGTTGTATGAAAACCTGGCTGCATTGATGGAAGCTATCAGAAAAGCCCGTCCTGCCACCACCAAAGGAACTTTTATTCGCCGGGTGACTTTAACCACCACGATGGGCCCTGGTATCCGGGTTGACCCATCCATGTCCCAGGCGATGGAGGTCGTTTCCTGAGTTAATTTGCGGCTTGTGTCGCATTATGCTTCGCCCAAGACAGCAGGCGGCGCTTTGATCGGCGCCTTAATCTCCTGCCCAGGTGAAGACCCTTCAACAAGAAATCATAGCTGGCGCCTGCAAGCAAGCTTGCAAGAAGACAGCTTTCGGTTTGGAGAGTCTTTGTCCGGTCTGCGAGGCAAAGACTTTCTTGTTGAAAGGAGGTGAATGAACATTGGCGATCTCAAAACAGCGTAAAGAAGAACTGGTTGCGAATTACGCCGAATGGCTCAAGCAAAGCCAGGCGGTTATCCTGACCGAGTATATTGGCTTATCGATGAAACAAATCGATGATCTGCGCAGTAAAGTGCGCGAGGCTGGCGGCGAATTCCATATTGTCAAGAATACGTTGGGCAAACTGGCGTTTGAACGCGCCGGGCTGGAAGTTCCTGAAAGTTTGATGGAAGGCAGTACCGCGGCAGCTTTTGCGTTCAACGATGCGCCGGCTATGGCAAAAGTGCTAACCGAATTTGCCCGCACATCCGAATTTGTCAAGATCAAAGCTGGTTACCTGGAAAACAGGCTGATTACGGATGTTGAAGTTAAGAACCTGGCTGACCTGCCGCCATTGCCTGTGATGCGCGCCCAATTGTTGGGCGTTATCAATGCGCCGGCCAGCAAACTGGTTCGCACACTGGCAGAACCTGCTCGTCAGGTCGCGGCAGTGATCAAGGCCTTTGCCGAAAAAGATTCCGCCCCAGTGGCGGCTTAAGGATTAATTGTCTGGCACGATTTGCCAGGCGCCGATTTCAAACAGGTTGGAATAACCTGTATACGACATGACATTTTTTGAAGGAGTACTAAGATGGCTGATTTAGATAAATTGGTTGGGGAGCTGAGCAAGCTCTCTGTTCTGGAAGCTGCGGAACTGGTTAAAAAACTCGAGGAATCCTGGGGCGTTTCTGCCGCCGCTCCGGTGGCTATGGCTGCCATGGCTGCTCCGGCTTCTGCTGCCGAGCCCGAGGAAGAGAAGACTGAGTTTGACGTAGTGATTAAGGATGCCGGTCCGAAGAAGATCGAGGTCATCAAGGTCATCCGCCAGTTGACCAGCCTGGGCTTGAAAGAAGCCAAGGATGTTGCAGAGACCGCGGGCAGCAAGGTGTTGGAAGCAGTCGGCAAAGACGCCGCTACCGACGCCAAAGGCAAGCTCGAAGCCGCTGGCGCAGTAGTCGAAGTTCAATAATTTTCCTCCACCTATCTCATAACTAAGGCCACCAAAAGTGGCCTTTTTAGTTTTCATAGCCTGTGGTATATTAATACAATATCGGAGGGCTTATGAGCGCACGAATCTTAATCATCGAGGACGATGAAGCTATTCTGAAGTTTTTACGCCGTGGCCTGGCATATGAAGGATACCAGGTCGATACGGCTTTGGATGGGCAGACAGGCCTGGGGCTGGCGCGCGATAACCCGCCAGACCTGGTCGTACTGGACCTGATGCTGCCTGGGATCGATGGTTTGGAGGTCTGCCGCCGGCTGCGAGCCGGTGGGGCTGTTCCGATCTTGATTCTGACCGCCAAAGACACTGTAAATGACCGTATTCTGGGCCTGGATATGGGCGCAGATGACTATATGGTGAAACCATTCAACCTGGATGAGCTGCTGGCTCGCATTCGCGCTTTGCTGCGCCGGGCCCAACCCAGCCGCCCGCAGGTGTTACGTTTCGCTGATCTGGCGCTGGATACGGGCACACGGCAGGCTTCGCGCGGCGAACGCACCATTGCACTGACTGCCAAAGAATATGAGCTATTGGAGCTTTTCTTGCGCCACCCGCGCCAGGTTCTGACGCGTGATATGATTTTTGATCGCGTTTGGGGATACGATTTTGGCGGGGAGAGCAATATCATCGAGGTGTATATTCGCTATTTACGCCAGAAACTGGAGGCGAATAACGAACTGCGCTTAATCCATACTGTGAGAGGTATGGGCTACGTGCTGCGAGAAGCCTCGTAGTCACCGCTGCATGTCGCTGCGCGCTCGACTTGCTCTTCTTTATACTTCGATTGTGGGGGGAATCCTTTTTTTGTTTGGCATGGCAGTGTATGTGTCGATTGGGGTGTCCCTGACCAACCAGATCGATCAAACTCTGGAACGCGCTGCCACCCAGGTGATCAGTACAGCCCGCGCTGATACGGCGCGGGTTGCTCTTCCTGAGTTAGATCTACCCATTGACATCTATGTCCAATTTTGGGGGCGTAACCGGCAGCTACTTGCTACTTCTCAAAACGCGCTCTCCGTACTTACCCCGCTCGATTCAGATGGGTTGCGAACCAGCCGGCCTGTTTATCGCAATGTGCAAGGGCGCGCAGCGCGTTTACGCGTGCTGACTGTCCCGTTGTATACCAGCGATCAAGACCGTTATATTGGCGCTTTGCAATTTGCTGCCAGCCTGGCGATTGTCGACTCAACCCAAAAGCTCTTGTTGTGGGTTTTGTTTCTGGGGGCGGCAATATCTATGAGTATTGCAGGGCTGGCAGGATGGATCAGTACCAACCAGGCGCTGACCCCTTTGGAGATGGTTACTCAAACGGCTTTACAAATCACGCGCGCCGATGATCTCTCGCGCCGTATTCCCTACCAGGGTCCTGCTGATGATGAAGTAGGGCAGCTCATTCACGCCTTTAACCAAACCCTGAGCCGCCTGGAAAACCTGTTTCACACCCAACGGCGCTTTTTAGCGGATGTTGGGCATGAATTGCGTACTCCGTTGACAGTAATCAAAGGGAATGTCGACTTAATGCGCCGGATAAATTGTGCGGATGACGAATCAATGGAAAGCATCGAGAGCGAAGTGGATCGCCTGACGCGCCTGGTAGGCGACCTGTTGTTATTGGCTCAAGCTGAGTCTGGCAAGCTGCCGTTGGGGCGTGGCCTGGTTGAAATGGATACCCTGGTTTTGGAGGTGTTGCAACAAATGCGCGTGCTGGTGAAAGATCGCCTGACGCTGCGTTTGGGAGAAATCGACCAGGTGCTGGTTTGCGGAGATAAAGATCGTTTGAAGCAAGTTTTGGTCAACTTGATTGGCAATGCTATTCAATATACGCCTACCGGCGGTGAGGTTGTAGTGGGGGTGGGTAAAGCTGAAAACCAGGCGCGAGTCACTGTGAGCGATGATGGGCCTGGGATCCCCAACGAAGATTTACCGCACATTTTTGAACGCTTCTATCGTGGTGAGAAATCGCGCACCCGCAGTAAGGAAGGGAAAGGCTTTGGATTGGGGCTTTCGATCGCTTATTGGATCGTGCGCAATCATAAGGGGCAGATTGATGTAAGCAATCGCCAGCCGCATGGCACTGTTTTCTGCGTCTGGCTGCCGCTTTTCGATGAAAGCTGCCAGGGGGAACCGGGATAAAAAAATCCACCTGGCGCCGAGTGCTGGCGAAACCAGGTGGATGGATCTAAATTCAGAGTAATCTAATACCGAGTTTGATTACGGGGAACACTCGGGCGCTGGGGTGCGTTCGAAGGCATGGATGCTGGGCGTGGGCTGTTTTGACCGCTCGCGGAAAGTGAGTGGTAGGTGGGCTCAGGCCGGGCATAACCAGTCTCGACCTGGGGCCGGGCTGCAGGTTGTTTGGGTGCAGAGCGCGGCGCATTGAGCGATGCAGCAGGCCGGGCAGCGGGTAAGCGACTGTTTCCTAAGCGGGCATTGGTCGCAATCCGGGGTCCAATCAGAGTCTGGTTGTGAGCTGGTTGGTCAGCCTGGCTGAAAAGACGATCACCAGCCACAGAAAAAGCGCCGATGATCAAGACGCGGATCAGCCATACCAGCACCGCCACGAAAATTGGAACTGCTCGCAGCAGCGTCTCTCGCCCGAGAACAGCATTGCCTAAGGTGTCGTGGTTGAGGATGGCGAGCGAGACGCCCCACCAGGTCAGCATGGCATTCATGGTTGCTGCCAGCAGCCATGCGCCGAAGAGATACCAAACTTCATTCGGTTCATTAGCGCCTTCTTCAGGGGTGAACAGGCGGGCGATACCGGCGAAGTCGATGCCGCAAAAAGCAATTGAAAGGATTGTCGCCCAGCGTACGCCAATGAACTTGAGATCGCCCAATAAATCGGTAAGGGCAAAATCTGTCGTGCTATAGTTGAAAATTTCAAATGCTAGCAGAGCGCTGATGATAATCGCTCCGAAAGCCAGGCCGCGGTTGACGCGAATGCGGCCAATGATATGGGGCATAACCTGTCCCTGAACGCTTCTTGTGGACATGACTGGTCTCCTTCTCTATCCTAGAGAACTAATTTGGTGTAGATTTTCCGGTCTACAGGTACCTGAACGTAATCAAGTGCATTGCAATGAAACCAACTGTTCTAATTATAGAACAATTGTTCTATTTGTCAAGGGTTTTAGAGGTTATTTTTAGAATATTTGTGCGAATTAGGGTTATTTCTGACTTTCAGCGGCCATCCTGCACAGGCTGGCGCCTCCAGCATTAAGCCATTCATGCAACCGGTCGCTGTGGGACTGCCCGGCGATAGCATCCTGGTATATCTGCATCCCCCAGTGAACATAGCGTTTGGTTTCGGCAGGCCAGTTTTCCTCAGGCCTTTGCGAACCGGCAATACCGCCGTTGTATCCTGCCAACGCCAGGCGGACATCGCCCTGGTGAGTTAGCAATGAACGCTTCAAATACGAGATACCTCTCAAGGCATTGGTTTGCACATCAAAACCATTTTCGCCATCTTTGAAATGGTATGGCATCACCTGAAATAAACTCATGGCGCCAGCCCTGGAAAGGGCTTGCTGGTAGCCGCACGACTCGATCTGCATGACAACGGCGATCAGGTTGGCATCAACCTGGTATTCTTGCGCCCATTGGACGATCTGGTTTTCCCAAAAGCGCACTTCAGGGGTGAACAAGGTTGCCAACTGCCCGGAAGCGCCTGGTTGGTTTGCAGAAACCTGCTCATCCACCTGGATGGCTGCGTCACCCGGTGCGCTTGCTGGTGGGGCAGCCGCCGCCCAATTGAAAGAGAGCTGGGACGTCAGATCGATAAATACTGCTGCCAGGATCAAGATGATGATTAGTGGGAAAATCATGCTCAAACGCGGAGCGTAGAACACGGCTTGCGGCGCAACTTCATCTTCCTGGTCGTAAGGGTCGTAATCGTCGTATGTGTACATAGGCAATCCGAAGCGTAAGCGTTCGAATTATAGAACAGATGTTCTTATCTGTCAAGTTCCCCTACCAGGTGAAAATGTAATTGCCCCACTTCCTGATACTCCCCTCCATTGATAATTAAACGATAACCGCTTTTTTCCAAGTCAAACTGCTGCACTAAAGTTCGCACACAATCCAATAGGTCATGGAAGAAGGCTTGCGAAAAAGCCTCGCCGGGCTGCAAATCGAGCAGGCTGGGAACGGCTTGCTTGGGGACGATCAGGATATGCAAGGGATAGGCTGGCTGGGGGTGCATGAAAGCCATCAATGCGCCAGTTTCATACAAACGTTTCACGGGGATGGCAAAGCTCATGTGAGCAAATATCCAACCGGTCAGAATGCGTCCAAGCGAAGAGCGAGCCAGCCGAAGCATGTTCAGGGCTGGTGGAAGACAGCATTGTAGTCAATGAAGCGCCCGTTTTGATAAACAAACTTGCCGGAAAAGAATCCCGGCTGATCCAACCAGGGCAGAAAGATCTGGTCACCCTCCCACAGGCTAAGGTGGGGCACTTCGTCATCATCGATCCACGCCAGAACGCCTTCCTGAGATTCGATCAACTGGCCTTCGAAGTCGGTGACCACGAAGACGAAGGCATACCAGTCTTCATCGTGCGCAAAAGCCGGAAAGGTCAAAAAGCCTTTTAACTGCGGATTGCGCGCCTGTAAGCCGGATTCTTCGAAAATTTCGCGCATTGCGCATTCTTCGGGCGTCTCGCCGGGCTCCATTTTTCCGCCCAGGCCGTTCCATTTACCTTGGTGAATATCGTTTTCTCTCTTGATGCGGTGGATCATCAAAGTCTGGTGGTCTTTGCGCACATAACACAGGGTTGCCAGTTTCATAAATCCTCTCAGGATGGCGCCGTTACTGCAGGCGGATTGGGAGATTGGGTTGCGATGGAAATTAACCGGAAATGTTTGACGGGAGTTTGTTTGTCGAGCGAACAACTCTCGTAAACGGATTGATCCTGGGTGTTCTGAGCCAGCATAACGATGTGCTCCTGACCGGTTTCCAGGTGAGCGAAGCGGACAGCCCATTGCTGCGCGCCAGCCGGTTGCTGCTCCAGCAGGCGCCAAGCAGCGGCGTCCAATTGTCCGGTCTGGCAGCGCAGGAAATGCTCTGCGGCTTGTGCGGTTAGAGAGCAGGCGCTGCGCCCGCGCAATTTCTCCAGCAGTACATGGCCTTGGGCGTGCGCATGAATAAGGGCAGGGACATCCTGCAGCGTCATTCTCCCGTAAAGCAAGCCTTCTGGCAAAACCAGTACATTGGCGGCGAAACGGTGCCCACCGATGTGGGTGACTTGCCAGGCCAGCGGAACGGCTTGATCGCCCAGGGCTGCTTGCAAGGCCTGGTAGACCGGCGCCCCGAGCCTGGCGCAGCAGGCGTCACGCCGGCCGTTGGTGCAGACCAGGTAGAGCGGCGCCTGGCGGCGATTGCCGTGGTAATGGGACGCGCCTGACAGGAGAGCCTGAAAATCCAAGTCGAGCACGGCTTCGTAATTCGGAAGGGTGAATTCGTAGACTACCGGCGCTGCCTGATCGGATACAGCCACAAAGAAACGCAGCCCGGCAGCCGGCGGCGGGCCTTTGATCAACAGAAATTTGGCGGCTGGCAGGCTTTTCGCCAGGTCATCCAAAAATGTCTTGACTGCAGAAGGGAGATCGCTCTCAGGAACAGCTTTTTTCCCCCACGCCTGGCGATATTCCAATAGAAAAAACACCGTGGTCTGGGTGGCGGTAGCCCATAAATCTTCGCCTGCGGCGCTGGAGAGCGCTGAACAGGTCGGAAAAGGTTGTGAACCCGGTGAAGGCATCTCTACACCTGGAGTGATTTGCGGAACTGGATGACGCGCTCGACTTCCTGGTAGCCCAGCGCCAAGTGAGCCTGGAAACTGACTTGATTGTCAAGCAAGCAATCCGAGCCCATTTCGCGGCAGCCTTGCTGGCGCGTCCAGGCTTCTGCGACATCGACAAGGCCGGCGCCCACCCGCTGGCGGCGCAAGCCGGCTTCGACATACCAGCCCTCGATGTAGCCCACCGGGCGCGTCTCGCAGCCTTCCGCCCACGGACGCAGGGCGACCTCGATGAAGCCGCACAGCCTTCCTGAGGCGTCCTGGGCTACAAAGACCGCCTGGGCGTTATCCTGGGCGATTTCGTCCATCTCAGCCTGGTGAACGGCCGCGTTGCTATCTGGCCACAGCGCCTGGCGCAGGCGCAGCCATCCTGGGCGGTCGCTTTCAAGGATCGGGCGAATGTGCATGATACGATTGGGCGCAGCCATGCCTGGGACGCTACCTGGAGCATCTTGCGCGGCTGCGCCCGTCTCTTTCTTTGCTAATGAAACGTGCAGATGATCTGCTGGCGCTAATCTTCGGCGCGCTTGCCCACGTGGCGGTCGATGTACATGATATTGCCCATGTGCTGGTCGACCATCTTTAGCTGAGCGACTATATCACCAGAGTTCTTTTCTTCTTCCACCTGCTCGTCGATGAACCAGTGCAGCATGACCTGGGCGGGATAGTCTTTCTCCGCCAGGGCGGTTTCATACAGCTTGTGGATCAGGCTGGTTACTTTCTGTTCGTGGGCGTAGATCTGCTCGAATACTTCCAGCGGCGAACCGAACTCGAAGGGCGGTTGGGCAATGGCTTCCAGCTTGACGCGTCCGCCGCGATCATTGATAAAATCGAACAGCTTCATGGAATGTTCTTGCTCTTCATTGGCTTGCATGCGCGTCCATTTGGCAAAGCCCGACAGGTTGCTGGCTTCGAAGTGCGCCGACATGGCCAGGTACAGGTAAGCTGAATACAACTCGTGTTGGATTTGGGCGTTAATCGCCGCTTGCATTTTCTCGGAAAGCATCGGTTTTTCTCCTGTTGGTAAGATAGAGTCTGGAAATCCCCGCCGCGCAGTGGTTGGGCGTGGGAAATGATTGTTTCAACCTGATTAATATACCACTGATTTGGCGGGGTGGGCTTAAGGGTGGATAAAAGTTCGGATTAGGATTTGGTTCACATTTCACGAGAAAAAATATTCTATCGTATAATAAACAAACCATCCCTTGCAGAGATGAGTATTATTAAATATGCCCCTCAACGAAGCTGATACCCGCGCCCAATTGATCGATCTGCAGCTCAACCGCGCCGGTTGGACGCGCAGCCAGGTAACCCGCGAACATTATTATCGCCCGGATTGGCAATACACGCCTGGTCGGGTAGTTTTACGCGGTGGGCGCGCCGAGCGCGAGAAGCCGCGAGTAATGGATTACTTGCTGCGTTACACAGACAGCTTTCCGATTGCAGTTGTGGAGGCCAAAGCAGAAGATCTGCCCGCCGTCGCAGGCCTGGAGCAGGCAAAACGTTACGCCCTTGAAAACAACCTGCTGTTCGCTTACACTGCCAACGGGCATGACATCATCGAGTGGGATGGCTTCAGCAATACCACGCGTGACCTAACAGAGTTTCCATCCCCTGAAGCATTATGGGAACGTTGGCGATTGAACACCGGCATCGACAATCCAGCGCAGGTCAGCAGGCAGGTAGGCGAACTGCGTCCCGTTTATAATGCTGCGGTTGCCGCTGCCCGCCACCGCAATCCCTTGCTGCATCCCTATGCCCCGCCCGAGAAGACGCGCGGCAGCACGCCACGCTATTTTCAGGAAGCCGCCATCCGTGAAACGCTGGTGCGGGCGATGCGCGGGCAAAAACGCATTTTGTTGACTATGGCAACCGGTACGGGCAAAACCTTTACTGCCATGCAAATTGTGTGGAAATTGGTCAAGTCTGAGTGGCTGTACCAGCAAAAAGGACGCGTTGGGCGAGTTTTGTTCCTGGCGGATCGAGTCGTGCTGCGCGACCAGGCCTATAACGCCTTCGGCGCATTTGCCAGCAGCCGCGGCGATCCACGTTTTATGCTGGATGGCAGGCGCAAGCTCAGTTTGCAGCACGATTTATACTTCGGCATCTACCAGACTCTGTGGGGCGAAGTCACCGGCGGCAAACAGCTTTTCGAGCAGTTTCCGCCCGATTTCTTCGATGTGATCATCATCGATGAAGCCCATCGCTCTGGCTTCGGTACCTGGAAAGAGATCCTGGATTATTTCACCAGCGCCATCCACCTGGGCATGACCGCCACACCCAAGCAAGACGAGAACGTGGATACCTATGCCTATTTCTGCGCCGAAGAGACTGCCATTCAGCTCGACCCAGAAAACCCCAGCAAAGGTATGATTCGCCGCTCCGCCTATTCCTACAGCCTTGGGCAGGGCATCGAAGATGGTTTCTTGGCTACCTATAAAGTCCATCGCGTGCGCACAAACCTGGACAAGGAGGGCCTGCACATTTCGCAGGTGATCGAACAGGGCGCAGAGGTGCTTGTGCCGGAAGAAAAAGACCTGCGTGAGGATTATTACACCCCGCAGTTCGAGCGCGAGATCCGCGTGCCCGATCGCACCCAAACCATTGTCAAACATCTGGCTAAGCTGCTGCGGCAGTTTGGCTCGATGCAGAAGACTATGGTCTTCTGTGTGGATATGGAACACGCCCAGGAAGTAGCGCGTTTGCTGAATAACGAATTTGCCGCTTTGGGCCTGGGCGAAGATTACGCCGTGCCCATCGTCAGCGAAGAAGGCGAGCAAGGCCGGCGCTGGCTGGCTAACTTCCAGGACAGCGACCGTAAGCTGCCCGTGGTGGCTACTACCGCCGAACTGCTCTCTACCGGTGTGGATGTGCCCTCCTGCCGCAATATCGTCTTCATGAAGACGCTTTCCTCTCCAATCCTCTTCAAGCAGATCATCGGGCGCGGCAGCCGCATCGACCCGGCTACCGGCAAGCTGTGGTTCCGCATCATCGATTACACCAACGCCACCCGCCTGCTCGACCCGGCCTGGGATCGCCCGCCCGGCCCATCGGCTGCGCCGCCTCCCGAAGGACAAACCGCGGCAGTAGAAGGCACGATTCGCTTAGCCGAAACAGGCGATGTGCTGCAAGGCGCAAATGTCGCTGTAATCGCTGCTCCCAACGATCAGCGCGGCCCAATTCTGAGCGATGAGAATGGCTTTTACCGCTTCGAGAACTTGCCGGTTGGCGAAGTGAGCGTGATCGCCTCTGGCCCCAGGCTGAACCGCCGCCAGAAGCAGGTTGTCACAATCCCCAACCAGACTGTGACCTTAGATGTGGAACTCTCCCTGGCGCAAGCTGGCGCGAACCAGACCATCACGATCAAGAACTTACAGGTCACCATTGCCGAAGAAGCCACCTTTCTGGTAGCCGGGTTGGAAGAACCGCTGACTCTGGAGCAATACGTGGATTATTCACGCGAGAAAGTGCTGGCGCTGATCCCTGGTTGGGAACAACTCGTGCATACCTGGCAGGACGAAGCCCAACGCCAGGCAACGCGCCAGAAGTTGGAACAGGCCAGCGTGCACCCCGAAGTGTTGGCTGAAGTGTTGAATGTGGGCGATGCTGATCCTTTTGATGTGCTGGCCTACCTGGCATTCCGGCGAGAACCAGTTCCGACCCGCAACGAGCGCGCCGCGCAGTTTATCGACAGAGAAACCGCCTGGCTTCAGGCCTTTGCCCCTGAACAGCGCGCTGTGGTGGAAGCCCTGCTTGAAAAATACCGCCTGAGCGGTGTGGATGAAATCACCAATCCCAGAATCTTTCGCCTGCCACCCTTCAAAGCTATGGGCGAACTGCACGGCGTAGTGCAGCGCTTTGGCAACGCAGATGCCTTGCGCCAGACCCTTCAAGAAGTACAACAGAGACTGTATCGAGTATGAGTTTACCAAACGGACGCCTGAACGAAAACCTCAGCAGTGAGATGTGGCGCGCCTGCGATATTATGCGCCGCGACAATAACGTAGGCGGGGTGATGCAGTACACCGAACACCTGGCCTGGCTGCTCTTCCTTAAGTTCTTAGACCTGGAAGAGAAAAAACGCGCTGAAGAAGCTGCCTTCAAGAAAGAGGTCTACACCCCCGTCTTGCAGGGCGACCTGGCCTGGGATGCCTGGGCTGGTCCCAAAGCCCTGGAGAAGTGGAATTCCGATAAGAGCGAACTGGTGGCTTTCGTGCGCGGCCGCCTGCTGCCCGGCCTGGCCAACCTGAACGGCCCACCGCTGGCGCATACCATTGCAAAAATGTTCTCCGATGAAAGCGTGGGCGACCAAACCGTGGTGCGCAACATGCCGGTGTGCGCCTCCGATTACAACCTGAAGCAGGTGATCCAGATCATCAACCAGATCCGCTTCGAGCGCGAAGAGGATTTCTTCACCATCACCCGCTTCTACGAAGACCTGCTGGCGCGCATGGGCTCGGAAAACCAGATCGCCGGCGAGTTCCACACGCCGCGTTCGATTATCCGCTTTATGGTTGATGTAATCGCCCCGCAAATTGGCGAGACGGTTTTCGATCCTGCCTGCGGTTCAGCCGGATTCCTGGCCCAGGCCTATTTATATATGCAAAAGCAGGTGCAGGCCCTGGAAGATGAGGAAACTCTCCAGCAGCGGACTTTTTACGGGCAGGAGAAAAAGGGCCTGGCAGCCCTGTTGGGCACCATGAACCTGGCGCTGCACGGCGTCACTTCGCCCAACATCACGCGCGCCAACACCCTGGAAGAGGATGTCAAAGCCGGCGTGGCGCAGCGCTACGATATCGTGCTGACCAACCCGCCCTTTGGCGGCAAGGAAGGCGCGCATATCCAAAATAATTTTAACATCAAGAACAACGCCACCGAACTGCTCTTCTTGCAATACATCCTGAAGAAGCTCAAGCACACGCCCAATGCCCGCGCCGCAGTCGTTGTCCCGGAGGGCACGCTCTTCCGCGGCGGGGCCTTTGCCCAGGTCAAGCAAATCCTGCTGGATGATTTTCACCTCTTTGCTGTAGTCAGCCTGCCGCCCGGCGCGTTTGCGCCTTACTCGGATGTCAAAACTGCCCTGCTATTTTTCCAGCGCATCGAGCATACCATGGAACATAACCCGGCGGTGCGCGACGAAACCTGGTATTACGAAATGCCGCTGCCCGAAGGGCTGAAGAAGTTCAGCAAGGGCAGCCCGATCGCTGACGAGCATTTCGGTGAAGCGCGCGCCATGTGGGAACAGTGGCACACTTACTTGAGCGGAGCAGGCGAGCGCCCCTTCCAGTATGCGCAGGATATTCGCGAGAGTTGGCGAGCCTATTGGGATTGGGAACCCTACCACCGTTTGAAAGAATTGCTCAAGAAAGCAACGCCGCCTGAAGAACCATCCCCAGAGCAAAGCCTCACCTACCATCAGGCTTGGAAAATGCAAGGCCCGCTTCCAGAACCGCCCTATAGTACCTGGATCGAACTCCTGAGCGATCTAGTAGCCCATAGCCTTGATCTGAGTGCCCGCAATCCCAACCAGGATGAACGCGAAACTTTACCTCATCCCATCGAAATCACTACCCGCCTCATAGAACGAACGCGCGAATTCCAGAGCATTTTAGAGCATGTGCACAATTTGGTAAGTAATGGGGAGGATGAATGGTGATGGCTAAGTGGAGTTTACCGGAAGGTTGGGAATGGTTGCCTGTTTCGACCATAGCTTGTGATACAGATCGGCGGAACCCTAAATTCACTTCCGAAGAATATTTTGATTATATCGATATTGGCTCAATAGATAATCAAACAGGCCAGATAATTGCTGAATCAGTAAAAAGAATTAAAGGTGCAGATGCTCCAAGTCGAGCACGAAAAGTGATCCACACTGGAGACATAATTTTTGCAACTACTCGTCCTTATTTGCGCAATATCGCTTTAGTTCCCAAAAACTACCACAATCAAATATGTTCAACTGGTTTCTGTGTTTTAAGAGCAAATGAAGAAAGAGTGGTTCCACAATACTTATATAACGCAACACGTTCCACGTTTTTCATCGACCAACTTATCCCAAAACAACGAGGTGCAAGTTACCCGGCAGTTGTTGATACTGATGTTTTTGCAACCGAATTTCCCATTCCTTACCCAGATGATCCAGAGCACTCACTAGCAGAACAGCGCCGTATCATTGCCCGGATCCAAGCGCTATCTGCCGAATTGATGGAAATGCAAGAACTAAAGAGACAGATAATAAACGACACGGAAAATTTACTTGAGGCAACTGTCACGAATGTTTATAACCAATTAGGAAAAGTTTATCAGGTAGTGTCTTTAGGCGATAATAATGTGTGTCAGATAATACCTGGTCAGCATATAATGGCAAGAGATTATTCGGAATCGCCAGTGGGCATCCCATATATCACTGGACCATCAGATTTTGGAGACAAATATGCACAAATATCAAAATGGACCACAAACCCGAAAGCTTTTTGCCAACCTGGTGATATTTTATTTACGGTAAAGGGATCTGGTGTGGGGAAAACCAATTTTGCACCCCAAAATTCAAATTGCTGCATAAGTCGACAAATTATGGCCTTGCGCCCCAACCCACAGAATTTGCTTTCTGATTATTTGTTCTACAATTTATCAGGACGTTTTAGAGAATTTCAATCCCTTAGGCAAGGCGCCGCTATTCCAGGAATACGAAAAGAGCATGTCGAAGCTATTGAAATACCCCTGCCTCCGTGTGAGGTGCAAAAGAACATAATTGCTAACTTAGAAAAAATTTACTCAGAGATTTCGGAAATGAGAACTATAAATGAGAAAGATCGGGAATTGCTTGATCAAATGGGCAAAGCTATTTTAACAAAAGCATTCCAAGGGGAATTGTAAATGAGCGCCGCGGGGCAATTTCTACGCAGAGTTAGAACTAATTTTGAACGACACGCTATTCTTTTTGAACCACAGATTGTAGAATATCTGGCTTTTTTGCTTCTACAGCACGATCAGTGGAGCCTTCTTGATGATGCTGGTTTCAATGATTTTGTTAGAATGCTTGAAACCAGTTATCGTGAATATCAAATTGCCTATCCGAGATTACGAATTCCATCGATATTTCCAGTAGATCACTTTACCCCTGACGAAATTCGGGAGCTATTATATCTCTTAGCACAAGCGATACAGATTCCTTTTTACGAAAACAACTTAGGTAAATTTTTCCAACGTGAAATTCGTTGGGAAATGCTGAAGAGCAGCACCGATTCTCAGTATCCTACTCCTTATCATATTGCCGCCTTCATGGCTAAGTTAGGTGTTACTAGTTCTGATGCCAAAGTTCTCGATCCTACAATGGGTTCAGCAGGGTTACTCATAGCTGCTTTATCTGAAGCGCCTGATGCCACCCTGGTTGGAGCAGATTTTGATCCGTTATGGGCTGCAATCGGCAGCACGAATCTAATCTTGCATGGCAAAGAAGATGCGGCCGTCTTCGTTGGTTCGTGCCTGGAGAAATTTTCTCGAGATGCAGTTGATTTGCCAGACTTAGATCATTGGAATGGCCTGTTCGACACCGTTTTGATGAATCCACCTTTTGGCGGCGCTCGCAGCCCCTATGAAGTTGAAGAAGCGATTGGGGCAGAGTTCGGGCGTAACAATGCCACAGTGATGGGAGGGCTGGCCCTGCAAGCCTTAGCCCCTGGCGGTCGTGCTATTTTCCTGACCCCCAGCGGCACGCTCTTTGCCAGCAGAGGCGCGGAAGTTAACCTGAAAACAGCCATGTTGAATGAATCTCTAGAATCCATCGTTACCTTGCCTAAACAGGCTTTCTATCCTTTCAGCAACACCGAAGCGCATTTAGTGGTTGTCCGCAAACGGGCGGAAAACGAAGCCAATCCAGCGAACCCAATCTGGTTTTGCAAGGTTGAGGCTGATGGCTACCCCGAAGGAGCCGGAAGAGATCTAACAACGCCATCCAATGCTCATACGGATGAGCTACCCCGTGTTCAGGAGCTAATCTTGAACACGCGCCAGCCAGATGCCTGGCATACACAGCTAAATCTGGATAGGGTAGGGAGTGTTCAAACTACAAGTTTAGCGCCAGATGGGTTATCAGGTTTGGGATTGCGCATGACAGAAGATGTGCAAAAACCCAAATGGGAGATTCTGGCTCTTGCCAACCGGAGCCTGATAAAAATCAGAGACCAGGCAAAGCGACTACAAGGCTGGCTTTCCATTGAATATCCTCACGGAGAAACCGTTGCCCTGACCAGTGGCCAGGTAGATGCGCACAACTTTACTATTTTGCTTGCTCAAGAAGATTGGGTTGAAGAATTTGTTGGGAATTGGAAAAACGAAGTTCCCGAAAGCAGCCTTCAGGTGCAGGCAGATCAAGAGCTACAATTTATCCTCAAGCAAAAGCAGACAGAGTATCGCTTTTCACAACAAGACGAACACACAGAAATGGCCTGTGTATTGGGAGACGATGGTCAGCCCAAACTTCCTTGGCTGCATCTTATGGACGTAAAGAAAATTCGTGATGAAGAGTTCGGTCAACGCTTTGCAGCAACTCCACTATATGATGCCGGCGAAACCCAGTTTGGCTGGTTGCTAGATTTCTCTCAAACTCAAGCCGACGATGATGATGAACCACAAAATATTAAGTTGCTAATCGTTTTTCAAGATCAGATCGAGTTATTTGAAAACAATGATGTAATTTATGGTTTTACCTACAACGGCTATTTCCAAATTCGGGATGGCGCATTTCTTGCTGAACAAGGTCAGCCTATTCGCCTTCAACAGGATACGGTAGGTTTTGCCATTGGGCCAAACGCTGGATCAAGCTTCGGACAGCGCGTATTTGCAACACTGTTGTCACGTTCTGCTATAGTAGCTAACGAGAATCTACAACCTGCCCGCTTTCTACCGGAACCCGAAGCGCCTCCACTGGAACATCCAGCCAGCGTGATTGCAAAGATTCGAAAAAACCAAAATAAACTTAGCAATAGGATCGACACGATACTGGGTATTTTGGGAAATACATCTAAGCAAACACCAGACCGCGATCAGGCATATCCCATTCCAGATTGGATTATCGAGATGTTGGATGAGCAGCAAAAAGCACTCTGGCAAGCTATCGCCGCCAGGCAAGTTGATGCACGTCCAGCCCATTTCAATACCAAAGATTTACTGGCCTGGAAAGCTGAACTAGGAGAAGGTGTATCTTACAGTGACGCCGATGCTTTGATGCAGTTGGAACTTTTCACGCGCCTGGGGCTGATAATGAAAGTACGTAATCAGGGAGAAAATCTTTATCGTTGTCTGACCAATCAAGATGTGCTCAAACCACAACTAGCAAATCCGGAAGAAGAACATGAAGCTGCTTAGTTTTCGCATCGGCCAATATCGTGTACTTCGAGATATTCATATTTCCTTTGATCGCAAAAGCAGAGAAGAAATACTCAACCCTGAACAAAACTATGCTTTGGACTTCCTGGCTGGCGTCAATGGCACAGGCAAAACTACCGTTTTGCAAGTGCTGGTAAAACTACTTTCTACACTACAAACAGAAAACTACGGCTTCCCTATCCCAGTAGAATTAACGTATTCAACTACTGATCCATCCGGAAAAGATCAAACGATCAAAGTAACCAATCTTGACCTGGATGATGGTCGCCAGAGAAAACAACTTGTTCATAGTGTAAACGGAGGCGATGAAAAGGCCGAAAAAATCCGGCCAGAAAATCTGCCAGCACAAGTTGTGGTTTATACCACAGGAAGTGAGACAGCCTGGCAAAGAGAGCTAGGGTCTAGTGAAAGATTACCAGAAGATTCAATCGGGACATATAACGAAGCCAAAGAGGATCAACGGTATCTAACTGAGCTTCCTGGGCACCAGCCCTCTGAGCTTTCGGATGATGAAATCAATAACCGTGACCCCAACCGCAATATTCTCTTTGTCTATGAAGAACGCTTTCCTTTAGTAACTTTATGTGGGTTGCTGGCTTCCATAAAAGATAAATTGGATGCGCAAAAACAGAACCAAATACTTCAACCCGTATTGGATTCGATTGAACTGGAAGATTTGAGCAGCTTTTCATTGCGCCTCCGCCAACACCGCGATTTGACGCCTGCTGTACAGGCTGAAATTATCGCAAAGTTACAAACTGTTGCCGACCAGATCATTCAAGCAGGCGCAGACCGGCTTTTGATTTTCGATATTGAACGTCAACTTGCTGCATTCCAACAGGATCCACAAACTTCCATTTTAGGCTTATATGCCACCCCAATCCAACTCTTCCAGCACCTTAATTTGCTTTATGAGCATCGCCCGTTTTACGATGCACCTGTTCAAAAAGTGAACGTTTTTTTGCGCAAGAAAGCCCCTGCCCAACCTGGACATCCTATCGAGCAGGCACCCCAACGCACCATGCTGCACCTGTTGGATTGGCTCAGTGATGGTGAACGCAGTTTTTTGGGACGTATGGCGCTATTTGCGCTATTCCGGGCAGACAATTTACTCATCATCCTCGATGAACCCGAGGTGCACTTCAATGATGTTTGGAAGCGTGAAATTGTCCATATGCTGGATCAAATCATGCAAGGCTGCGCCAGCCACGCCATTATCTCTACCCATTCCAGCATTGCTTTAACCGATGTGAGCAAAGACGACATTCTGGTATTTCGGCGTTTGGGTAACTATGTTGAAGGTGAAAATGCCATTAGATCTCCTGAAATTCAAACATTAGGAGCTGATCCCAGCGATATTATGGTACAAGTTTTTGGGACGAAGTTTGCAAGTGGGGCACACAGCGTCAGTTACATTCGTAAGAAAATTGCTGAATCAGAATCACGCCAGGATTTAGAAGATTTCCAAAAAACCATAGCTCCGGGATACTGGTATTACAGAGTGCAGCTAGAAATCGATCAATTTGGCGAGCAAAGGCTACAATGATCCATCAGGTTAGTAAGCTCAAAGATGCCAATCGCATCTTACCATATGTTATGGTGCTGCAAATTGCCGTACTAGAAGCAGCAGCGCAGGAACATATCACGCCAGAGACGATCCTGGATTTGCGTGTTTTTGTCCCGATCTTGGAAGACCATCTAAATACAAAAAGATGTTTCCGGGATAGAAGTGAAATCATCGCCAGGTGGATTATGACTGGCAAAAAAGATATTCGAAAATCATTGGTTGAGCCGCTAAGCAGATTTGCAAATACTCCTGTAGCTGAGAGAATACGTTTTATCGATGCAATTCGAGACGATATTTTGTTGCTTTATCATCCAAGAGATGCAGAATTCAAAGTGGCTATTCTGAGGAATGAAGCGGGGGATTGGAAAAAAGGCGCTCGGGATTTCTTGTACGAATTTTATGATTTATGGCAAACAGGGTTTCCAGGCTACATCTTCCCAAGATCCAGACAGAAGTACGCTCGCCAAGATTTTGTCCAGGAATTCGAAAAGTGCAATCCAGATCTGTTCATTTGCGCAGTTTGTGATGGAGCAGCCTACACCACCAAAACGGCTGGGCACGTCTATACTAGTGTAGATCACTTTTTCCCACGCTCGATTTATCCTCATCTTTCCTGCCACCCTCTAAATCTTGTTCCCATTTGTTCATGTTGCAACAGTTTCATCAAGGGTGATAACGACCCCATGATCTTAGATGATCGACCGCTACAACTTATTGATTTGATTCTCCCCTATCAAGGATCAGATAATGCTCTACGCCAAAAAGCGTATATCGCCGTGGTAAAGAGAAACCCGAGACACCCCAAACCCGAACACCCCATGCAATTAGAACTAAAGCCAGCGCGTGATTTCGATGCCGGTAATAAAATTGCTGCCTTCAATAAATTGTACGATGTTAACGGACGGTGGAATGCAAGTTTGGATGAAATCGAAGATCATGTCTTTCGACGTCTCACCCAGTATTTAGCAATAATCGATTCAGCCAACCTGGCATCTGATCCTGACGCGCTTATCCGTCTCCTGAAAACATTGATGGCGCAAACCGACCTGGAAAACATGGGGAAAGATTCATTTGCTTTTCCAATGGTTTGGTTACTCAAAAGTTATATTGATCAAGTTGAAAACCAAAGAGAAAATGCCCCCATACTGAAGGCACTTACAGATTGGGCAAAGCACAATAGTCAACGATGCAAATTGTTAGAAGTACATTCAGAAGTCATCAAGCAACGAGTACCTGATGATTAAGAAATGGAGGCCGGGAGGAATAAAATGCAATTCAAAGATGCTGCGTATGAAATTCTAAAGAAAGCCGGCCAGCCCCTTCACTATAGAGAGATCGCGTCCCGAGCACAGGCCACCGGGATGCTGGAGACCACCGGGCTAACCCCCGAAGCCACGATGGGGGCGCAATTATATACCGATACTCTAAACCCCGACTCGCGCTTTCGCCGCGGCGATCAACGGGGAACATTTTTGTTGAAAAGCGCAGCCTCTGGCAGCATCCAACAGCAAATTGAAAATATTCATTCTCAGGTTCGAAAAGATTTGCGTAAACAACTGCTGCAAATGCCGCCGCAGAAATTTGAAGAACTGATCCGCTTGCTTTTGGAGCAGATGGGTTTTGAAGAGACGGAAACCACTCCCTATAGCAACGATAAAGGTGTGGATGTGCGCGGCGTACTGCGCTCCAATCCGCTTAGTGTGGTTAGGGTAGCCATCCAGGCCAAGCGCTGGACGAAAAACGTGGGCTCGGGCGTCGTGCGTGATTTGCGGGGTTCGCTCAAAATAGCCGATTCTGAACAAGGTTTGATCATCACTCCCAGCGATTTTTCCACTAGCGCAATCGAGGAGGCTCAGTCCGTAGGAAAAACACCGATCCAGCTAATCAAAGGGGATCAGTTGGTTGATTTGCTCATTCGTCACAATGTTGGCGTGAAGCAGGAGCAGTATACGGTTCCGTCTATCGATACCGAATACTGGACGGAAGTTTTGGGGATTTCTCTGCTTGAAGTAGAACCACCACCGGTCAAAATTAGCAAATCTAAGCGTGCAACAACATTAGGGGTTACTTTCCCGTTGACAATCCAGGCCAGTTATAAAAATCAAAGTATCATAGCCCAACTGATGAATTTGAATGGGCTGGTGCTGTGGAACAATCAGGAATTTGCCACGCCTTCCAGCGCTGCCAAAGCCGTGGCCTCAGATTGGAAAGCTGTCAATGGCTGGGATTTCTGGCGCTACCAGGACCCAGAAACAGGGGAATGGGAAAAGATCGGGAAACTAAGAAAAAGGAAATGATGAATCGAGGGAAAATGGCTATTTCACGCTTACAAAAAGTTCAGTTACGAGAATTATGGGCGCATGAAGCTCACGGATTTACAAAGTGGTTGGCTGAAAATATAGATTTTCTGGGTGAGGCTTTGAACCTTGAATTGACTTTGATCGAACGCGAAGCCGCAGCTGGACCTTTCACGGCTGATATTCTGGCTGAAGACTCGGATGGTAACTACGTCATCATCGAAAACCAGTTAGAACAAACAGATCACGATCACCTGGGGAAGTTGATTACATATTTGAGCAACTTAGAGGCCAAAAAAGCTGTTTGGATTACCAGGGCTCCAAGACCTGAACATGAAAAGGCAATCCACTGGCTTAACGAAGTGATTCCGGCAGACACCGCTTTTTATCTCATCAAGTTAGAAGCATATCGAATTGATCAATCTGCTCCTGCGCCTCTGTTGTCAATTGTCGCTGGCCCGAGCACAGAAAGTAAACGGGTAGGCATCCAAAAGAAAGAACTGGCTGAACGCCATATCCTACGTTTGGAGTTTTGGAAAGGGCTTTTGGAACGAGCTAAGACGATCGCACCCAGCCTTGCCAATCGTACACCAAGTAAAGACAATTGGATCTCAGTGGGTGCTGGAAAAAGCGGCTTTAGCTACAGCTATGTGATCCGCATGGAAGATGCCCATATCGAGTTGTATATTGATGTGGGTGAAGCTGATAGAAATAAACAGTTGTTTGATACTCTCGCAACGAATAAAGATGATATTCAAAGAGCTTTTGGCAAACCCCTTGAATGGCAGCGATTGGATGAAAAGCGCGGTTGCCGAATCCGGCATGTTTTTTCCAGTTCTGGTTTGAGTAATCAAGAAAGATGGCCTGAGCTCCAGCAACATATGTTGGAAACGATGGTATCTTTCCAAAGGGTGTTCAGGGAAGAATTGAACAAGTTGAGGTAGGAATGATGTCTGAAAACCTGGCGGGGTTGATTGGCGGGATGTTTTGTAGTGGGCTGGTTGCGGTTGGCATGCTTGGGTTGGGAGGTTTCTTGATAGTCTATTACACTCGCAGCCGCAAACTTAAGACAATCCACTCGGCCTGGCCGAGCGTTATCGGGCGGGTGCTAAACGCCAGCATTCAGGAAGGCGCCCGAACCCGGTTCGAAGATGATACTCCTTACTTTGCCCAGGTGGAGTTCGAATATCAGGCTGCAGGGCAGACATATCGCCTGAAACAGGGCGTTGGGCGCGCGTATTCCTGGCAGGCTAAGGCAGAGCGCCATTTGCAGCATTATCCGGTTGGGGGGCAGGTGACGGTTTTCTATAACCCTGAAAATCCAGAACAGGCGCGCCTGGAGCAGATGCAGCAGGGCGCCGGGGCGGTGTGGGCTTTGATTGTTGGGGTATTTTGCCTGTTGCTGGGCGGCTGTGCGGCTTGTGGGGCAGCGGCAAGCCTGGCCGGTAGTTTTTTGTAAACCATGTGGAGAGGTATTAATGCTGTTACAAACTGAACGCCAGGAAATTGTCCATTTTGGACGGAAATTGCTCGCCGCGCAACTTACTACCGGCTCGGGCGGAAACTTGAGCATCATCGATCGCCAGCTCGGGCTGGTCGCCATTAAACCGAGCGGTGTGGATTACCTGGAAATGCAAGCCGGAGATGTGGTGGTGGTCGACCTGGCAGGCAAGATTGTGGAAGGACGGCTCAAGCCCTCCAGCGAACTGAGCCTGCACCTTGAGTTGCTCCAGGCGCGCCCCGATATCCAGGCCGTGGTGCACACCCACCAGGTCTACGCCACGACATTCGCCTGCCTGGGCCAGGAGATTCCGGCGGTGCATTACCTGGTCGGCTATGCCGGTGATAAGGTGCCGTTGGCGAAATACGCCACCTATGGCACGCCGGAACTGGCGCGCAATATCGCCCAGGCGATCGGCCAATATAATGCTTGCCTGATGGCGAATCACGGGATTGTCACGGTGGGCAAGAGCCTGGAGGCGGCCTTTAACGTGGCGGAAGAGATCGAACTGGTGGCGCGCCTGTATTACCAGGGCCTGTGCATCGGCAAGCCGCAAATCCTATCGCAAGATGAAATGGCAGTCGTGGTGAAGAAGTTTGCCACGTATGGGCAGCCGCAAGCGGCTGAGTGAGTGGGGCGTTAGCCGGCTGGTGGGGAAGCCTCGCCGCGCTCGGCGAGCAGTTGGTGTAAGCGCGGATGGTCGCTGTACACGCCGCGATACTCCGGTTTGAGCAAGGCGGCAATCTGGCACATAATCTCGTCGGTGTGTTGTTGCAGCGTTTCTTCGCGCTCCTGGCTGCGGCTGGGTGGCAGGGTGAAGGGTAGGCCGATGCGAGCGATCACTTTCGAGCGGCGCAGGCGTAAGGCCTCGTGGACGACGCGTTTATCTTCGGTGCCCATCAAAGCCACCGGGATAATCGGTACATTGGCTTTGCTGGCCAGAAAACTCACCCCCGGTTTGCCCTCGATCAGGGCGCCGGTCTGGCTGCGGGTGCCCTCCGGCGCCAGCACCAGCAAGCCGCCCTTGCGCAGCCGGTTGAGCGCCTTGCGCACGGCGGCGAAATCGGCGTTGAAGCGGTCGATGAAGATAGCGTCCATCTGGTGAGCAAACCAGCGCCACAGCGGGCTGCGTTCGTATTTCTCGGCTACGAACATGATGATATCCTGGCGTTCGAGCACGGCGTACACCATGGCTGGATCCAGGCGCCCCAAATGATTGGAGGCGACAACGTAGTTCCCGCTGATGGGCAGATTTTCGGCGCCCTCGATTTCTAAGCGGGTGGTCAGACGAACAAAGTTCTTGATGATCCAGCGAGCGAGTTGGTAGCCCATATCCCTTTAGTCGATGAAATGCATGGTTGGGTTGCTTGTAATTGCCATCCTGCAGTAATCATATCTTGCAGTTGGCAAATCGTCAATCTCTGCGGCGCGAGTTGGTGCGCCAGCACGTCGAAGCCCAGGAAGGTTAGCGCTTACGGACGAACTGGATGACCCCCCAGCGCCCACTGGTCTGCCAGTGGGCGTCGATTTGTGCGGCGGCCTGGGCAACGCCGGGCTGTAAACCGGCGATGGTGTTGGCTTTTATCACGCGCAACGCCAGCCAGGGGCTGGGGGCGTACTGCAGAACCTGCTCCAGGGGCGTTTCGGGGGGCCAGTGGCGGTCGCCCACCCAGCGCCGGTAGTTGGCGTCGCCTTTGTTGATCAGCAGGCCGGCTTCGCTCAGTTGGCGCAGCAGCGCACCTGGCATTTGCCAGCCGGGCAGCGGCGAGGTCCAGAAATAATCGCTGCGCAGTTGCAGGCGCCCGGCGTCCATATCAAGCAACAGGCGCTGACCGAGGGCCTGGAATTCACCGGGCGCTTGGCCTTCCAGAAATTCGATCATTGCCAGCACGTCACCGGCGGTAGCGTCCGAGACATAGGTGGGGTGCGGCTTGACGTGCAGGCGCGTTTGCTCGGCCAGACCGGTGCGCAGCAGGAAATCGACCAGCACGAGGTCGTATGCCAGTTCCATCCCGGCGTTGTCGAGGATGAAATCTATCCGCCGGCGGGAATTTTCCAGGGTGCAGACGGTTTGGCTGGCCTCTCTGGATTGGTCTGCCAGCAGCATTTCATCCAGACGGTCTACTGCTGGGGCGTCTGGTTGTTCGCTGGAGCCGGCTGGCCACATGCTGCGGTCGGCCTGGTTGCCCCAAATCGCCAATCGCAAACGGCGCGCCAGCAATTCAGCGTTCGCCTGCGGAGGTGGTGTTTCTGATGGGTGTCCTGCCCCGGCAGCGGCGTAGAACTGCTGGATAGCCGGCAAAATACCTGGCAAATCTTGCTCCTTGTGCATCAGATACGGGTCAACCATGAAGCCTGCTCCGGGCTGGTAATAGTCGGTGGCTTGCAAGATGCGGCGGAAGAAATACGTTTCGGCGGCAAACCACGGCGCTTCCAGCCAGGTCTGCCCAAGGTAGGGGGCGAAGTCACGTTCCCAGGCGGCGGCGTCCGGCGCATGCGGATCATCCAGCGCGGTCATTTTTCCGTGTGGCATCTCTGCCAGCAAGGCCTGCAGGCCGCGCTGGGCCTCGGCGTGCCAGGCCCGGCTTTGCAGCGTTTGCCGGGCAATGCGCGGCAGGCGGTTGGTAATAGTTTGGTGGGCAAATGGGTTATCCTGATCTGTTCCGCGCAGCGGCGGGGGCAGGGGCAAGTTCGGTTGGGTCATCTGGATGGGCCTTCCTGGGTTTCTATGAGGCCGTTGTCGCCGTCCACAAGCAGTAAGTCGCCGCTGTGCAGCTGTTCGCAGGCGATCTGATCGAGACAGGGGATTTCGGCAATAATGCAGCCCACGGCGATGATGGTCTCGCATTCGGCGTTGAGGATGGCTGCCGGGGCTTTACCGTTGAACTTTAACCGGTACAGAGTGTAAGAACCGACTGTTGAGCCTTTGCCGCTGGGAAAAACCAGCACTTTGCCGGCGATCGATTGTCCTTCCAGATCGTGACCGCGCTCGACCACCACCCCGGTATCGGGGTCAACCCCCCCGAAGAATGAGATGCCCATCCTGCTGACCAGCGCCGGCCCTTGGGCGCGCCCAGGGGCGATTTTCCGACCATGTAATTTCATTGCAAGGCCTGCCTGACCACCTCTTCGAAAGGTAAGAAGACGGTATTGAAATTGTTTTTTGCATAGGCATAGTAACAGGCCTTGGCGCTGTCGGTCGCCAGAACCTTGAAGCGGCCTTTGATCGGCGCCACCACGCAGCAGGTATCGGCGGCGAAGCGGGCGCCGCTGGCTTCGATGACTGCCGTGTAGCCCAGTTGGTCGGCCAGCTGCTTGACCGGGCGAGCGGTGGTGATCCAGAATTCTTTCACCACCCGTTGGCCTTCCAACAAGCGCGCCAGGTGGGCGATCTCTTCAATGGTCAAATGCGGGCAGCCCAGGCTGACAAAATCGACCTCCTGTGGCTGGGCGTCATTCATGGAATCGATGGCGGCTTGCAAGTCTGCGGCGCTGATCTCCAGATGCTGCTCTGGAAGCGGCGTCTGGCTGGCCTCGGGGGTTATTCCTTCAATATGAAACATAGCCGCTCCGCCATACGTTGCTAAACTTGCACATAGGGCTTTGAGTTCTTCCAGCGAGGCGCTGGGGATGCCGGTAATGTAGGGCAGGGGTTTGATGGCGTTAGCCTGGAGTCTCTCACCGATGGCTTTGCCCAGGGCGCCGAACTGGTAGGCGCCTTGCAGTGTGCATTGAACTTTGGCGATCACAGATGGGGCGCGATTGGCATTTAGATGGTATCCGTATTTCGGGGTACGACCGGTCAGAGCGGCTGCCAGGGCGCTGGGACCGCCTTCACGGTTGCTGCGCGCCCCCAGCACCGAGTTGGCATAGCAGACTGCGCTGCTCTCGGCCCAGGCGATATGCTCACCCCGGCCAGGCTGGTTGCCCACCAGATAGGGTGTGCAGGTGCAGGTGGTTTGGACGCCCATGCGCGAGAAAGCCTCGATGACGCGCATTTGCTGGACAGCAAAGGTTTCGGGGATGCCCAACGCTTGCCAGTTTTCGATATCCATGCCTGCCGGGTTCAAGGTGGTTAAAACGCGCGCTTTGCCGCCGCCACCGGCCATCTCGTTCAAGAATTGCAGGCCGGCTTCGCCCAGGTTGTCGTAGCTCACCCCGGCAACCTGGACGGAGGTCACCGGCGTCATGCTTTCGGCGCCGTAGATCGTCCCCAGGGCTTGCAAGATTTGCATAGCCTTCTGGGCGGCGCGGCCTGCGCGGCCGGCCAGCATGGCTTCTTCTTCGTGCGTCAGTTTCATGGCTTTTCCTGCGGCCCATCTTCCAGGTCGCGCAAGCGAATATTCAAGGCATCGACCGAGATTTGAATCTCGCGAAACGAAAGAAAGAGCGAGGCGGTCATCAGCAGCAGGCTGACGCCAAAAATCCATTGCCCGACTTGCACCCAGCCGATGAAAAGCACGAACATGCACACCACGCACAAAAGCAGGCTGGCGACCCCGTAGGCCTGCATGTTGCGGATCAAGACCATGCGGTAGCGCAGGTTGGCAATCTGTCCGGGGATCAACTGATCATGGTCGCGTTTGTACTTGGCGTGCAGATCGCGGATCAGGTTGGCTAGCGCCAGGAAGCGGTTGGTGTAAGCTAACAGCAGCAGCGAAATGGCCGGGAAGAGCAGCGCGGGGGTGGTCAGTTCGATGGTCATTGGGGTCTCCTGGGGAGAAATAGTTCGATATCCACTTGTGGAAAGGCAGCCTTTTCGAAAGTCTTACCTTGGGCGTGCAGCGGTTTGGTCAGGTCGAAGCCCACCCGGGTGGTCAGGTGGCTGCCAGGGTCGGCGCTTGGGTCGAGGCTGGAGCCAGGATGACGCTCCAGGATCACCATCTGCCGGTCGCCTTGGAAGCGGGTTGCCATGGCCCATTCCACTTCGAGAGGATTGTAAATATCGATATCCTGATCTACGATGAAAACGTGTTTGCAGGAGCGGTGCCCGGCAAACGCCGCCTCGATTGCCCGCCGCCCGTCATCATCAGATTGCTTATCAATTTGAACAACGGCGTGCAACCACGAACAGCCGCCCGGGTTGATGTTGACATCCAGGCATTTGACCACCTGGTTGACCTGCCTGAAGATGGTGGGCTCACGCGGCATGCCCATCAAGAGCTTGTGTTCCAAAGCCCCAGGCAGCAAGGCCTGCCAGATGGCGTCAAGGCGGTGGGTGATGGCTTTCACTTCCATCACTGGTTCCTGGCGCACCACGTCGTAAGTCTCGGTCAGGTCGACAAATGGGCCTTCAGCATGGCGGCGGTCCAGGTAGACCGTGCCTTCGATGACGAACTCGGCTTCAGCCGGCACGAGCACATCCACGCTTTTTGCGGGGGTCACTTGCAGCGGTTCGAGGGCGTTGGCAATTTCCAGTTCGTCTACCCCGATTTCGACTGAGGTGGCAGCCGCGGCCAGGACGTTGGGAGAGTTGCCAATGCAGATGGCGACATCCAGGGCGTGCTGGTCTTGCAAGAAAGCGTCGAAATGGCGTGAGCGCACAATGCGCACCGCCATCTCGGTCTTTGAAATTTGCATGCAGCGGTGAAAATCCAGGTTTTGGCCGTAGCGTGGGTGGCGAGCCACGAAGACCCCGGAGCTGATGTAATTGCCGCCGTCTTTCTCGCAATGGCGTAAGATCGGCAGGGCGTCCAGGTCTGGGCGTTCCACCACCACTTCCTGGCAGGGTGCATTGGCAACCACCTGGCAGGGCGAACGCCCCTCGATGGCGCGCAGCAGGGTTGGGATAATCTGGTTGACCGGAATGCCGAAATAAGCCGCGAAATCGGCCTTGCTGCAAAACAGGTTCCCCGCCACCCGGAAGGCCGACTCATGCACTTGCTCGCACAACAGTGGCTGTGGCTCCATTTGCTTGAGCAGCGCGGCGATCTGGTAAGTTTTGGAAATCGGGGCGGCAACGCGCCTCAGCAGACGCTGCTCATCCAATCGATTGAGGTATTCTCGGAATGACATGCCAGCTCCTTGTAGGGATGGACTTTTGCCAAAGTATACTCCACTTTAAAGGAACGTCTCCCAAAAGTTCGATTTTGGGAGACGTGATGGCTTCACGAAATATTCAGATTGTTCTTACGATGATGGCTGTTCGTTTACAGGCCTTGTCCTCCTGCACCCTGGCCTTGCCCTCCCTGGCCTTGCCCGCCGGCGCCGCGCCCATTGCCACCCCGGGCTGCCATAATGGCCTGGTATTGCTCAGCGGTCATATACTGAGGCTGGTAAACCTCGCCGCCCTGGCGCTGCAGCACAGCCGCAAAGGCGCGCAGGTGGCTCTTGGAACCGTTCAAGAGGTTATTGAAGACCCGTTGAATGTCGGGGTTATCGGTTTGTGCCAGGCGCTCCTCCAGGTCGAGGATATCGATTTCCTCGATGGCGCCGCCGACTTTGATGGCTTCTGCCAGCGATTGCGAGCCGCGGGCGATCAGGCTATCGTACAGGGCCTGCAATTCCGGGTTGCTAAACACACCGGGGGTTGCAGACGCCGGGTCGTCCAGGCCGTAGCGGTCGAGCAGGCCTTTGATAGCTTCCATGTGGGCCAGTTCGCTGCTGGCGATGGTCTGGAAGGTTTCCAGGCCCCACTGCGCGTAGAGCGCTGTGTAAACATCATAAGCCAGCTTTTCTTCTTCGCGCATGTACAGCAGGGCTTGTGCTTCAGCTTCGGTCAACTCGCCGGTGGCAAGCAAAGTTTGCGTGTGTAGTTCTTCCTGGCGTTGATGTGTTAGCGCCTGCTCCTGAACTTCTGTTTCGCTTTGGTTGTTCAAATTGGCTTGCGCCTGGTCGCGCTGCATGCTGAGCGGTTGGGTATTTACATGGTTGTCTTGCGCCAGGGTGCGGTTGATCGCGCCAAATACCAGTGCGCCGCCTACGATACTAAACAGAGAGATGGTGAGAATTTTCTTGAACATTTTGTACTTCCTTTCATACCTTCACAAGGTTATTCATTAGAGAGTCGGTTAGTTAGTTGGCGCTTCGGATCGAAGCGGGGGAGTTCGCTCGGGTCAAAGGCAGTTGGGCGAACAGATTGCGGGTCACTTTGACGACCCATTTCCAGTGGATGGCGAAGTGCAGGATTGCCGCGCCGATCAAAACCACCCCGGCCCAGGTGTGGATCATATCCCAAACGAAGCGGCTGAACAGAATGAGAGAGTCAGGGGTTTGTTTGCTGCCGGGGAAAAACAGGAAATACACACCGCTGATTGCCGTCAGGATAAAGCTGAGCGCAACCACGGTGTTCAAGATCAGGTTCCAACGTCCGGCAGCGTTCATGCCCCCGCATTGGCCGCGCAGTTCTTTGATTGTGCGGCGCGCCATATTGACCACCCAGGACCAGTGCAGCGCCAGGTGGACGCTGGCAATCATGATCATGGCCAGGCCGCCCCACAGGTGCAGATCTTCCCAGGTGTGGCGGATGAAGAGGATCTGTACGTTGTACCACGGGTTGCGCCCGCCCTGGTAGCCGCCAATCGGGAAGAAGAGAAAGTAATTTCCGGATAGGGCGACGATGACAGCGCTGATAAACAGGCCGGCATCGATCATCCAGTTGTTGCGGGTTTGTTTTGAAACAGCTTTTACACCATTCATGATGAAGTTCTCCTTTTTTCAGAATCAGCAGGCCGGTGTTGCAGTTGGGTGTTGCTGATTGAATTTATCTTACCGGACAGATTTGAAGAATTTGTGAAGAAGCTTCGTGAATTTGATGTGATCCACCCCGTTAAAATAAAAAACGCCGCGCCATGGGTAATTCCTGGCGCGGCATTGAAGCTGAATCTGTTTTTACTGGTTAGTTGTTGTTGGCTTTTACATCGATCTTGCGCACGATCGCCTGGGTTGCCTTGGGCAGGTACAGGCGCAGCAAGCCGTCACGGATGGTAGCCTGGATCTTCTCGCGGTCGATATCTTCGGACAGCTTGAAGCTGCGCTGGTAATCGCCTACTTCGTATTCAGCGAAAGCCAGGCCGAAGCCTTCCACTTCCACCGGCTCGATGTAAGCGTTGACGGTCAGGACATTCTTTTCCAGGGTAATGTCAACGGCTTTCTCGTCTGCGCCGGGGACATCCATCACGATCACCAGTTGATCGTCTACTTCGTAAATGTCAGCACGAGGGGTGAAGCACATGCATTCGCGGGTGCGCTCAGCGTCTTCGGTGGCTTCGATTTCTTGTTTTTGAACTTCTAAACTCTTGTCGATCATTTCGGCCTCCTTGTTACTCTAACTTCGATAAATCCTACCTCAAGCCTTGCCACAATCAGGCGGTCTTGACGGCGATCTTGCGTGGCTTGTCTGCTTCGGCGCGCGGCAGGTTGACTGCCAAAACGCCGTTCTTGAAGTTGGCTTCCACCTGGTTGACATCCACGTTGAAAGGCAGCTGAACTGAGCGGGTAAAAGCGCCATAGCCGCGCTCCTGGCGATGGTAGCGAGCAGTCTCAGGCAGTTCGTCGATGTTGCGCACGCCGCTCAAGGTCACGGTTTCGCCGAGCACGTTAATGTCGATGTCATCCGGGCTTACGCCGGGTACTTCGGCGGTCAGAATGACGCCATTTTCATTGCTCCACAGGTTCACCGCCGGGTAGCCAGCCGCCTGGCGACGGCGCGCCGGGTAGGTGGTCTCGAACAAGCGGTTCATCTCGCGCTGCAAGCGATCTACTTCTCGCCACATATTGGGCACACGATATCTACGGTACATGATCTTCCTCCTAATCAAAAATCAAAAAGCGTGAATTTCAAGATGCTTGAATTGTTGTATACACCCTAATCTTACCGGATGGGTATAAGAAAATCGCAAACAGAGTGTATGAATCATATAAAAACCAGGCGGGTGATTTCTTAGCCATTATTTGCGTTTCTCTGATGGTTTTCTAACGCAGTGGTATTATTGTGGTAGCACAGGAAACGACAGGGTTTTCCAGGTTGTATTTGTTTAATTTACTGGGAGTTTGGTGATTTGCGATGAACTATAAAGATTATTACAAGATCCTGGGTGTAGATAGGAAAGCCAGCCAGGACGACATCAAAAAAGCCTATCGTAAGCTGGCGCGCAAATATCACCCAGACATGAATCAGGGCGACAAGGTTGCCGAGGAGAAATTTAAGGAGATTGGCGAGGCTTACGAGGTTCTTTCCGACCCCGAAAAGCGCGAGAAATATGACCAGTTTGGCGCTTCCTGGCAGCAATATTCCCGCAGCGGAGGGCGACCGGAGGATTTCGACTGGTCGCAGTGGACGTCTGGTGCGCCCGGCGGCGGGACGCAGACCCGCAGCATGTCGCAAGAAGAATTTGAGCGTATGTTTGGCGGCGGTGGTTTGGGTGACTTTTCAGATTTCTTTGAAATGCTTTTCGGAGGCCTGGGGCAGCGCAGCGGCGGTTTTGGGACGCGCGAGCGCCCGGCAGGCCGGCCTGTACGCGGCCGCGACAGCCAACAAACCGTGCGCATCACTTTAGAGGATGCGTTTCGCGGCTCGAATGTTAGCTTGCAGTGGGAAGATGGGCGCCGCATCGCGGCGAAGATCCCACCAGGGGTCAAGACCGGTTCGCGGGTACGCTTGAGCGGTCAGGGCGAAGGCGCTGCCAGCGGCGGGCAGGCTGGCGATTTGTATTTGAATATCGAGGTTGCGCCGCATGCTGTGTATAGCAGAGATGGCGACGATCTAAAAATCAACTTACCGGTGGATCTCTACACCGCAGTATTGGGCGGTTCGGTGAATGTGCCCACCCTGGAACGATCTGTAGAACTTACCATTCCGCCGGGTACGCAGAATGGCAAGGTATTCCGCCTGCGCGGCCTGGGGATGCCGCAATTGCGCAAGCCAGAAGAGCGCGGTAACCTGTTTGTCACGGTGCAGGTGCAGTTACCCAGCGATCTTACTCCACAAGAGCGAGAACTGTTCGAGAAATTGCGCCAACTGCGCCCTTAAAAATAAGCCCGGGAAACCGGGCTTATTTTATAACTGGATGACCAACCAATACAATCCCGCCGCGGCAGCCGCCGTGATGGGGATGGTGACTAACCAGGCGACGGCAATCTCGCCCGCCATACCCCAACGCACTTTGCTCAAACGATCGGCTGAACCGACCCCCATGATCGCCGAACTGACCACATGGGTGGTGCTGACCGGCCCGCCGAGCAGCGAAGCGCCTAGAATAATCAAGGCAGAGGTGGTTTGAGCGCAGAAACCATCGACCGGCTTGATTTTATAGAATTTTCCTCCGAGCGTTTTGATCAAGCGCCACCCGCCCAGCGCCGTTCCTAGCGAGATGGCGACTGCGCTGATAGCGATTACCCACACTGGTACTTCAAAGCTCGGCAGAGCGCCGCTGATTACCAATCCCAGGGTGATCACCCCCATGGTTTTCTGGGCGTTGTTTGTACCTTGGCTGAATGACAGCGCTAAGACTGTAATGAGTTGTGAACGCTTGAAAAACCAGTTGATGCGTGGTGTAGCATTACGAACCAGAAAGAACACCAACCGGGTAATCAAATACCCACCTAACAATCCTATCAAGGGCGAAGCAAACAATGAAATCAGTATTTTCTGGATGCCTGCCAGTTGAATGGCGCCCAACCCGGCGCCCATGGCTACCGCGCCCACAAGGCCGCTGATCAGAGCGTGAGAAGAACTGCTCGGAATACCAAAAAACCAGGTCAGCAGGTTCCACAGAATTGCGCCGCCCAGGGCAGCCAGCAGCATCTGCATACTGATGGTCTCGGCAGCGACAATTTCGTGCCCAATGGTCTTGGCGACAGCAACTCCGAAGAGGAAAGGTCCGATAAAATGCGCCACCGCCGCGACTCCCAGGGCAAAGCGTGGTGAAAAGGCGCGTGATGAGATCATGGTAGCCACCACATTGCTCGAGTCGTGGATGCCGTTCAGGAAATCGAACACCAGCGCCAGAATTACTAAGATAACCAATTCGTTCATGTGATCTTCATGACGATATCAGCGATAATATTGGCGGCTTCATCGCCCTTATCGGCAGCGTTGCTCAGGTGGCGATACACTTCGCGCTTCTTGAGCATCTTGACCACATGGCTGAGATCTTCGGGGCCGCTGAATAGTTCTGCCAGGGCTTCCCGATAGACCGTTTCGACCCGGTTTTCCAGGGCTTTGGCGCGTTGGGCGTGTTCTGCTGCCACGTTGGGATGATCTTGCAAGCGTTGGGTGGCCATGTGAATTTCGTAGGCCGCGTCGCGCAGCAAAGAAGCGATGCGCTCCATGTAATTGGTGGGACGAACTTTCAAGATGCCCATTTCATCCACGGTGGTGTTGGCGTAATCTAAAATATCATCGATCACGCGGGAGAGGGCAAAGAGGTCTTCCCTGTCGATGGGGGTGATGAAGGTGCGGTTGAGTTCGTCGATCAAAATTCGGCGTACTTCATCGGCTTGTTTTTCAACTTCAACCAGTTGTTGCGCGGTCTCGTTGCTGTGGTCTGCCATAAACTGCTTGAGCAATTCCAGGCCTTTGAGGGTTAGCTGCGCCTGTTCGATGATCAGGGCAATGAACTTGTCCTGTTTGCGTTTGAAGATGCTGAACATAGTGGTTGGCTCCTGTAGTGTGACTGAAGCAACCAGAAGTTGCCCCGGCCTTTTTATGAGGGCCTCCTATGATACCAGAAACTTGCCAAAAATGTTAATATTTGTTAACATTTGCTGGTTTGGTCAGCACAACCTGTCAGGTCTCAAATGAAGACCGGTTAGAAGCGCTCTCTTGGGTATAATAGGCTGGTACCGGACTGAAATCCTGTTGTCCTTACTTGAAAGAATGACAGCGCAGTAAAAACCATCTGAATCCAAGGATGAAAAGTACCTATGCCGAACACGAATCCAACTGTTGAATGTATTGCCAATTATTCAGACGCCCGCCGGCCTGAGGTGATCGAAGCGATCGCCCAGGCGATTACATCGGTCGCTGGCGTCAGTCTGCTCGATCGCCACTCCGATTTGGACCATAACCGCACAGTGCTCACTTTTGTCGGTCCACCAGCTGAAGTCGAAGAGGCGGCCTTTAACTCGATTGCCAAGGCCGCAGAACTGATTAACCTCGATGAACATACCGGCGAGCACCCGCGCATCGGCGCGGCTGACGTGGTGCCATTTGTGCCGATCTCTGGGGTAAGCATGGAAGCGTGCGTCGAGATTGCCCGTCGTTTGGGGAAGCGCGTGGGAGATCAACTTAATATCCCTGTTTACCTGTATGAAGAGGCCGCTACCAGGCCGGAGCGGCGCAACCTGGAAGATGTGCGGCGTGGCCAATATGAAGGCCTGAAAAAAGAAATTGGTTTCAAGCCCGAACGCAAGCCCGATTTCGGCCCTGAACGGGTTGGAACCGCAGGCGCGGTGGTCATCGGCGCACGCCAGCCTTTGGTCGCCTATAATGTCTACCTGACCAGCGATGATGTCGAAATTGCCAAGAAAATTGCCAAGGCTGTGCGGCATTCTTCCGGCGGCTTGCGATATGTCAAGGGGATGGGCGTGTTGGTGGACGGCCGCGCCCAGGTGACGATGAACCTGACCAACTTCCACGGCACGCCGCTGGCGAGAGTTGTAGAGACCGTCCGCCGCGAGGCGCAGCGCTACGGGGTTGGAATTCACCATAGCGAACTGGTGGGCTTGATCCCGCAGGAGGCGCTGATTGAAGCGGCGCGCTGGTATTTGCAGCTAGACCAGTTCGAGTATGCTCAGGTCTTGGAAACACGCATCGCCCAGGTTCAAAAAGCCGCTGCAACGGGCATTAAACCCGGCGAAGCGCCGCTTTACAGCCTGTTTCTGGACGCGCTTTCCGATAGCGCTCCGACGCCTGGGGGAGGTTCGGCTTCTGCTTACAGTGGCGCCACGGGGGCAGCTCTGGTTGAAATGGTCGCTCGCCTGACGATCGGTCGTAAGAAGTATGCAGATGTGGAGCAGCAAATGCGTCAGACGCTGGAGCAAGCCGTGCGACTGCGCGCCGAATTATCCGCTGCGATTGAAGAGGATGCGGCTGCTTTTGATGCCGTATTGGCAGCCTTTATGCTTCCGAAAGACAGCGAGGCTGAGAAAGCTGCTCGCGATAAAGCTATAGAGAAGTTCACCCTGGCTGCTGCTGAAGTTCCCCTCAAAGTGGCGGGAAAAGCGGTCGAGGTGATGCGCCTGGCTGCTGAAGTGGTCACGCACGGCAACCTGAACGCCATCAGCGATGGCGCCACGGGCGGGGCAATGGCGCGCGCTGCTTTGACCGGGGCAGGTTATAACGTACGTATCAACGTCAGCAGTTTGAAAAACCCGCAGATTGGAGCGCCTTATATGGATGAACTGCGCCAGTTGGAGAGCCAGGCTGCTGAAATCGAAGCGAAAATTCGTCAAACCCTGGTCGAGCGTGGAGGCATGCCGCCTGTATGATCCGGCTGCCGCATCTGTTCACCTGCCTTGCATTTTGCATGCTGTCTGTGGCGGCTGCCTGTTCGCCGGCGGTTGGCAGCGCGCAACGCGCCCCACTTGCAACCGCCACGCCTTGCGCGGCGCCTGGTGAGAAAGGTTGGCAAGAAATTTGCGGTTTTGATGAAGTGCTGCCCACCCCCACTGATTTGGTTGAAGTAGGCCCACTGCCGCCAGCGCAAACCGCCATGCCAACCGAGCCTGTTCCAACGATTGCGCCGCCCACGCTGGCGCCGCCGCCGATTTCTGCATCCCCAACGACGCCTGTGGTGTCGCTGCCTTGTCACAGCGACCTGTGTACTTACAGTGCACCGCTGTTCCTGGCGCGCCCGATTGCTCCGCCAGGAGATTCGAGCCCTGATATCACCTATCGCTTTGGCACAACGGCGGGTGGAACGCGCGATCCGCACCATGGCATCGAAATGCTCAATCGCTACGGCACATCGGTTCTGGCGGCTGGGGCGGGCGTGGTAAAGGTGGCTGGCGACGATGTTCAACCCACTTCGGAGCGCGGCGTGTGGCCGATTACTTATTATGGCCCGTATTCGAATTTCTACGGCAAGTTGGTGATCATCGAACACACCCTGCCAGAAGCGCTGGAAAGGGAACTGCGCCAACTTTTTCCTGATCTACGGCTGCCGGTGTATACCCTGTACGCCCATCTTTCGGAAGTCAGCGTCGAAGTAGGGCAGCAGGTCGAAACGGGCCAGGAGATTGGCAAGGTCGGGATGACCGGGATTGCCACCGGGCCGCATCTGCACCTGGAAGTGCGCCTGGGAGCGGAAACCTACACCAGCTATAGCAGTTCGCACAACCCCGAATTATGGCTGGCGCCCAAGCAGGATGAGGACGGGCAACCCATGGGCGCTCTGGCAGGTCGCTTTCTGAATACCCTGGGCGAGAACCACCAGATGTCAGGCGTCACCCTGGAATATTTGCCGGATGGACCACAGCGGCCCAATTCTGGTGTGTTTCCCATCATTACCTATGAGGAAAAAAAGCTGCGCGGCCGCCCGCCTTTCAACGAGGGGTTCGGCTTCACCGATCTGCGACCAGGCTGGTACCGGATCAATTACCCCAACAACGGCTTGAAAAGCGTGCTGTTTGAAATCTTGCCCGGGCAGCTGACCGTGGTTACGATCCGTTTACAATAGCAGGCTGGCTGAGGAGGGAAAACAAACCATGCAGCGTCACGTCTTCAGAAACAGGTACAGCATACCCGTGCGATTGCTTTGGGTTATTTTGCTGTGTGGGTTAGTGGTGGGATGCGGCATATCACCTGCGCTGGTTCAAGTGGATGCGCCGCTGGCGCCCATAACCCGCACCCCGTTTCAACCGCTGCCGGTTGGCGTGCACAACCTGGCGGCGTTGACCGCTTTACCGCCCGCTCCAACGTACACGCCCTGGGGCGAGTTTTTACCCGCTACCGCAAGCGCGCCAGTCGGTGAGTTGCAGCCGCCCGTAGCCACTGCGCAACCGGCGCCTTCGTTTACACTGTGGGTTGCGCCGGACCTGCCGGAGGCGCTGCGAGCCCGGCTTGCTATTCCGTACGATTTTACCCTGGCGGAGTCGCTGGAGCGCGCCATGTTGCGGTTGCAAATTTCGCCCGAGCGCCCGGTCAGCCGTTGGATTTACGCCCTGGTTGCGCCATTCCCAACGGTGGTGGATGGCGTGAGCCTGGGCGATCTGCAAGCCGCCTGGCGGGGCCAGGCCGGCGGCCCATTTGCAGGCCGTCCTTTGCTGATGGATGAAGACACGCGGGGCGTTTTTTCAGCGCTGTGGGGCGAGCCGGCGGCCTCTGCTGTACTGGCGCTTCCTTCCGCAGAACTGGTCGACCGCGCCTGGAAGAACCGGCCGGCGTGGGCGATCGTGCCTTTCGAGGCCATCGAGCCGCGCTGGAAAACGCTGCTGGTGGATGGACAGTCGCCGCTGCACAAGGATTTCGATCCGGCAGCTTACCCGCTCAGTGTACCGGTTTCGCTTTTGGGAGAACAGTCGTTGGCGGAGGTGGTCACGTCGGTGTATGGGGCTGCCATGCTGCCGGCTTCCAACCGCGATCCGCAGCGACTGACTGTGCTGGCCATGACCGGCGTCACAGCCCTGGTGCGCGCCACTGCTTACGCCATGGAACGCCAGGGTGTTACGTATCCGGCTGGCGACGTGGTTGGGTGGCTGTCGCAGGCCGATATCACGCACATCAGCAACGAAGTGCCCTTCGCCCAGGGCTGCCCGTTTCCCGATCCATTTCAGCAAGGCGTGCGCTTTTGCAGCGATCCGCGCTATATCGAGCTGCTGCAGGTGATTGGCACGGATGTGGTCGAGTTGACCGGTGATCATTTCCACGACTGGGGAGTGGAAGCGATGCATTTTACCCTGGGACTGTACCGCCAACTGGGCTGGCCTTATTATGGTGGGGGCGAAAATATCGAGGATGGTCGCAAAGCATTGCTGATGGAGCATAACGGCAATCGCCTGGCGTTTATCGGTTGCAACGGCAAGGGCGGCTCGTTTGCCCAGGCTGGGCCTGACCACCCGGGTTCAGCAGCCTGCGGTTTCGATTTTATGGAAAGCGAGATTACGCGCCTGCGCGGCGAGGGCATTCTGCCGATCGCGACCTTCCAGCATTTCGAGTATTACACTTACCAGGCCCAGCCCGACCAACAGCGCGATTTCCGGCGCATGGCGCAAGCCGGGGCGGTAATCGTCAGCGGCAGCCAGGCGCACCAGCCGCAAGGCCTGGAATTGCTCAACGGCGCCCTGATCCACTATGGGCTTGGCAACCTGTTCTTTGACCAGTATGAAGTCAGCCTGGCGACGCGCCAGGGATTTATCGACCGGCATGTGTTTTATGATGGGCGTTACCTGGGTGTGGAATTATTGAGCATCCTGTTCATCGATTATGCCCGGCCGCGCCCGATGACCGCCAGTGAGCGTTTGCAACTGCTTGAATCGGTCTTCGCTGCCAGCGGGTGGTAGAAAACTTTACGATTTTGGAGGTGTGCGGATGGGTGTGAAACCAGATCACTGGATTCGCAAGATGGCGCTCGAGCAGCGCATGATTGAGCCGTTTACCGATGGACAGGTGCGTGACGGGGTGATTTCGTATGGCGTGTCTTCTTACGGCTATGACATCCGCGTAGCGGATGAATTCAAAATCTTTACCAATGTTTATTCTGCGGTGGTCGATCCCAAGCATTTCGACGCGTGCTCGATGGTGGATTTCCAGGGGCCGGTGTGCGTGATCCCGCCCAATTCCTTCGCCCTGGCGCGCACAGTGGAATATTTCCGCATCCCCCGCAAAGTATTGACGGTGTGCCTGGGAAAATCGACGTACGCGCGCTGCGGCATCATCGTAAATGTCACTCCCTTCGAACCGGAATGGGAGGGGTACGTAACGCTGGAGATTTCGAACACCACACCGCTGCCAGCCCGAATTTACGCCAACGAGGGCATCGCTCAGGTGCTGTTCTTCGAAGCGGATGAAGAATGCCTGGTATCGTACGCTGATAAGAAGGGCAAGTACCAACACCAGCAGACCATCGAACTGCCGAAATTGTAGTCTATATCCATGTGGGCCTGGAATCCAACCAGATGGGTTTCAAGCACTGCTGAAAATTTGAGTGGTTATTTGGGCTTGGGCTTGAAACGTGAGACAAGCTTGTTAAGCAGCGGGTAACGGTCGTAGACTGCGCTCAGGATCACCAGCAGGCCGAGGATCGCCAGCAGCAGGTACCACTGTTGAAAGCGGCCTGCATAGCCGAAGATCAAGAGCACGCCGCCTATGGTGATACGCCACACCCGCTCCTGAAAGGAAGGCCCGCTGGCGACCGGCTTCTCGCCGCTGATGGCAGCCGTGAAGATACCTTCCAGTAAATCTGGGGCGGCCGCGCCGGTGTAGCGAGCAATTTCCTGTCCGTTCTTGAAGCCAACCAGGGTTGGAATCCCATAGATTTTCAGCTTGCGCAGCACCTCGGGCTGCTCGTCGGCATTGACCTTCCACAAATCGGCCCGCCCCTCATATTGCTTGCTGAGCTTTTTCAATACCGGATCGATCATCTTGCATGGCCCGCACCACGGCGCCCAAAAATCCACCACCACCGGGCGGGGGTGATCGCTCAGTCGTTCGAAGAAGTCTTTTTCAGCCAAGGGTTTTCTCCTGTTATTGCTCGTTATGCCCGGTAATCTCGACGCGGACCATTACTGGCTTGACATGTCATGTCCGATCCGTTGCGCATCCGTGGATGAGTTTCTGGATTCTACCATCTTTCTACCTACTGGTCTTTGGGTGAAAAAGCTTGTTTGCCTACGCTACGGCCTTGAGGGGGCGTATAATATCTGTGTCGATCGGCTTTTGCTATTCAAAGGAGGCGTTGCCTGATGATATCGATTGCTGAACTGATCACTGCCCGACAGAATGAGCAATTTGAATTGCACCAGCGTTATATCAACCCAAAATTGGGACGCGCTTTGCAAATTATCGGCTTTGACAAACGCTGGGCGCGCGGCGAGGGCGCCTATCTGTGGGACGAACATGGGGAACGTTACCTGGATTTGTTAGCCGGTTACAGCGTGTATAACCTGGGGCGCGGCCACCCGACCGTCAAACGAGTGATTCAAGAAATGCTCGACCTGGAGCGACCCAACCTGGTCAAGATGGATTGCCCGCTGCTGGCGGGTTTACTGGGCGAGGCGTTGGTGCAGCGCATGCCGCCAGGGCTGGAGGCGGTTTTCTTTGCCAATTCCGGCGCAGAAGCGGTGGAGACGGCGGTCAAATTTGCCCGCGCCGCTACGAGACGCCGACGCGTGCTTTACCTGGATCACGCCTTCCACGGGTTGACGTTGGGGGCCCTCTCTCTCAACGGAGGCAAGGATTTTCGGGATGGCTTTGAACCCTTGATGCCTGGCTTCGAAATGCTGCCGATGGATGATCTGGCAGCCCTTGAAAGAGAACTGCGTAAGGGAGGTGTGGCCTGTTTCATTGCCGAACCGATCCAGGGCAAAGGGGTTTATTTCCCATCTGGCGATTACTTTCCCGAGGCGCAACGCCTGTGCCGAAAATATGGCGCGTTGTTTATCTGCGATGAGGTGCAGGTGGGCATGGGACGCAGCGGGCGTTTCCTGGCTTGCGAACATTGGAATCTAGAGCCGGATATCGTCACCCTGGCGAAGTCGCTGGGCGGTGGCTATATTCCGGTCAGCGCGACGATTTGCCGGCGCGATATCCATGAAAAAACTTTCAGCAGCCTGAAACGCTGCCAGGTGCATTCCACCACCTTTGGACAGAATGAACTGGCTATGGCGGCCGGGCTGGCAACGCTGCATGTGCTGGACGAAGAAAAGTTGGTGGAGCGCGCCGCCCAGACCGGGCAGAAACTGCTCGACGGCTTGAACGCCCTGAAGGCGCGCCACGAGATGATTGCCGAGGTGCGCGGCAAAGGGCTGATCATCGGAGTCGAGTTCAAGCCATTTGGATCATTAGCTTTGAAAGCAGCCTGGGCGACCGCGGAAGCGGCTGAGAAAGGCATGTTTGCGCAACTGGTGGTCATGGCGCTATTGCGCGATTACCACATCCTAACGCAGGTGGGCGGGCCGGGCGTCAATATCATCAAGCTGCTGCCGCCGTTGATTATCGGCGATGAGGAGGTGGCGCAGATACTTTCTGCCTTCGATGCTGTCTTGAGCGAAGCAGCCAACCTGCGCGGCCGGGTATGGGGTATGAGCGCCGAACTGGTCAAACATGCTTTAGCCCGATGAGCACAATACAGGCGCACGTGCAGGCTCTGGCGGGGGAGATCGGGCCGCGAGGCACAGGTACGCCTGGCGAAGCCGCGGCAGCCGAGTATGTCGCCGGTCAGTTGCGCGCTTTGGACTTACCCTTTGAGCGAAGTAGCATGCGCGCCATCGCCTCCCAGAATGTTTTCCCACAGGCGGTCAATGCGATTGCGTTGCTGGCTTGCGCCATCTATCCATTGGGCGGCAGGGTTTTTCCCTGGCTAGCAGCCTTTTTGGCGCTCAGCACTGCTCCGCTGCTGCTGCGGGCGATAGTGCATTCAGACAGCCCATTGAATCCGCTGCTGCCCAAGGTAACCAGCGGCAATGTGATTGGGTGGGTTGCTCCGCAGGCAGAAATCCAACGCCACGCCGTGATCCTGGCGCATCTGGATACCAACCGCTGCCGCCTGGCCTGGCAATCGGGCATGGTGCGCCTTGTCCAGCCGCTCACCTGGCTGACCCTTGGAATGCTGGCGGCGCTGGGCATGCTGTACCTGGCAGGCGCGCTGCTGGGTGGGGTGCTATGGTTGTGGTGGCTGTCGCTACTGCCGGCCGGATATGTGGTGGGGATGGTGATTACCTTGTGGCGAGATGAGCGCACTCCCTTCTCGCCCGGCCCGCATGACAACGCCGCCAGTGTAGCCGTGGCGCTTGAAGTCGCTGCTCGCCTGGTAGAACAGCCGCTGCGTAGCACGCAGGTCTGGTTGGCGTTCACCGGGGCGGAGGAGACGGATCATGCCGGGCTGAAGACCTTGCTGCGCCAGCGCCCCGAAATCATGCGCCAGGCGGATTTCATCGACCTGGAAGGGGTGGGCAGCGGCGAGATCGTTTACCTGACTCAACAAGGCGTGTGTTTTCCTTACCACCCAGATCCAGGCCTGCTGGCGATTGCTCGGGACGTGGCGGCTGCTCACCCCGAACTGAACATCCAGGGCGGGAAGATGGTGATGGAAGATGAAGTACGGACGTTGCGCAATGGCGGCTACCGAGCCATCTGCATTGCCGGGCGCGACCCGGCGACTGGCGCATTGCCGCACTGGCACCGCCCTGACGATACCGCTGAAAGCGTGCTGGAGGATAGCATGCAACGGACGGCGAGCTTTGTTTTGGCGATGTTGGACGAACTGGATGACAGCCGGAATTCGTAATTAAAGAACCAGCGATCTGGAGGTGTTGACCATGCAGACCTTTGTCACCGGCGGGACAGGCTTTGTGGGCAGTATGACGGTGCGCAAACTCGTGCTAGCCGGTCATCGTGTGCGCTTGCTGGCGCGCCCTGGTTCCGATCTGCGCCAGGTGGGCGACCTGGATATCGAAATTCTATCCGGCGATCTCTCGGACATGGATCACTTGCGCCAGGGCATGCAAGATTGTGAATGGGTCTTTCACGTTGCGGCGTTGTATAGCTTCTGGGGCTATGCTTGGGAGGCTTTCTACCAGTCCAACGTGGTCGGGACGCGCAACGTGCTGGAGGCCGCCAAAGAGGCCGGGGCGCAGCGCATTGTGTATACCAGTTCAATTGCTGCTCTGGGCCTGCCCGATGGTGACCGGCCGGCCAACGAGGAAACGCCGGTCAGCCTGGCGGATAAGATCGGGAATTATAAGCGCTCCAAGTACCAGGCGGAGCAGGTGGCCCTCGAATATGCGCGCCAGGGCCTGCCGGTGGTGATCGTCAACCCGGCTGCTCCGGTAGGCGTGGGAGACTATAAGCCCACCGCCACCGGGCAAATGATCGTCGATTTTTTGAATGGGCGCATGTTTGGGTACGTGGACACGGGTATGAACATTGTCGATGTCGAAGATGTCGCCATCGGTCACTTGCTGGCGGCCGAGCGTGGCCGGGTGGGAGAGAAATACATCCTGGGGGGTGAAAACCTGCCGCTCAAGGAGGTGTTGGACTTGCTTTCTGAAGTTTCTGGGCGACCGCAAGTGCGATTGCGCATCCCGCGCTGGGTCGCGATGGGTTGGTCTTATATCGATACCACCCTGGCGCGCCTGAACCCAGGCCACACGCCTACCGCTACGCCTGAAAAAGTGCGCCTGTCGCGGCAGAAAGAATATTACGACTCGAGTAAAGCCGTGCGTGAACTGGGGTTTCCGCAGACTCCGGCGCGCGATGCACTGCGCAAAGCAGTCGAGTGGTACCGGTCGCATGGCTACGCGCCTTAAGAACACTTTCCTGCAACGCCCTTTGTTGGCCTGGGCGAGCCTGGCGGTTTTAGCCTACCTGGGCCATTATGGTGGGCGGTGGGTAAGCTATGCGCCGCTGCAACTGGCCTTGACCAGTCTGAGCGGGTTAATTTATGCTGCCTGTATTCTCACCAGCCCTTTTTTTATCAACCTGGCGGGCTATTTGCAAAACCGCCACCGCAACGATCGCCTGTTAAATGCCGCCGCGATCCCTTTTCTGTGGATGACCAAGGATATTGTTCTCCTGAGTGCTTCACACCCCCTGAGAGAAAGCCTGTACTGGTATTTCAACCCCATGTATATTTTCTATACCTGCATTGTGCTTGTCCAGATCCAGCTTGCCTCGGCGCTGGGGCGGGGGTTGTTGAGAAAACAAGGCGCTTATTATAACTGCCTGTTGATTGTTGACGGCCAGGCGGTACCTGGGAGTTAAAGCTATCTGACCACGCTGCTGACCGATTTCGCCATTGAATTTATCCAGGAGCAACAACGCAATAATCTTACCCTTGCGCCCGAGCAGGCGCGGCCTTTCTGCCTGTACCTTTCGCAGCGCGCTTGTCACCCGCCTTACCAGGCGCCGCCTGAGTTCTCCGGCAGGTATCGAGACGCTGATGTTAGCGGTTACCTGCCGCCGCAGGTTGATCCGTGGTGGTATGGTAAGATGAGATGCCTATTATTCTTCCACCTTTCTCACCTTTGGTACTTCAACCTAGCTATCAAGTTGCTGATTAATTTCTAGCACAGAATTATGTAAAGAGAATCATTTCTAATCCCACACAGATTATTATCCATTAGCAGCCCCAGAAAATAGAACTTGGCATTAGAGCAGTTGCCAACTGATACCAGTCCAAAGCCAGATAGAGTGATTACGCTTAAACTTGTCACCAGTCAGTACAATCAGCAGCAAAGACTGGCGTTGTGTATCATAAATCATGACTTTTGCAGATGAAAGGGTGTCAGTAGGACCGCGATCGCTGCCGGTATCTACAGGTGTCCAGCTAATCCCATCCCACAGCCAGGTTTCAGGGATTGAGCGACCATTCTTTCGGTTAAGGCCCCAAAAAACGACTTGACGGCGGGTTTCATCATACCCTAAAACTCCCTCAATATAGAGATCGGGGCTATCTGTTGGGTGGAGATTAATCCAATGTGTGTTATCCCAAATCCATGTACCAGTAATGTATTGCCATAGTACTACCGTTTGGTGCTCCACATCACATGCCATGCTGGGTTGCGGAATCGCTCCATTATCTAATTCTCCCACAGGATGCTCTATCCAGTTTTCGCCATTCCAGCTCCATGTATCGTGTAAGAAATGTGGGAGACTACCGGTTTTACCGTCCTGAATCCCGCCAAACATCAACACCTCTTTTCGCCAGGGAAGATAAACTAGTTGGGGGTTTCGACGCGGCGGTGGAGTATTATCCGGACGCATCTCCGCCCAATTTTTTCCATCCCACAACCAGGTGTCTTGCAGGCTAGACCATTGATCTTCTTTTTCAACGGTCAATACTTGCACCCCGCCAAATAACAACGCTGTATCGGTGGTGGTATCGTAAACAAAGCCAGCGGACATTCGTGCTGATGGCGCATCGACTGGATGAAGCTGGAGCCAGTTTCGAGAATCCCATACCCAGGTTTCATTACTGGGCCCAATTTCTTCGTCGCGGCGACCACCGAATGCCAGCAATTGACTGCGTGCTCGGTCGTAGGTGAAACTAGCTTCCCATTGAGGGGGAAATAGAACCAACGGTCGGGGCGAGCCTGTGGTCAACAGATGTGACCGAGTAGCAGAAGGCAAAGGTGTTGCAGATTGGAATGATGTTGCTGTTGGTTGCGGACCAGCCCTGTTTATTGCGGTATGGGGTGGAGATTTTGCTGTGGGATAAGTCGAAGGAGCGGCCTGAGATTGCGACGATAGGGGCTCGCAGGCTGCAAGGGCAAACACGGCGATGAGGGAGAGAAATTTTAGGATATTCGATGCCACGAATGAGTTCCTGACCGACATTGATTGAGCAAGTCTACTCTTCCACCACTTCTCCCTGCACCACCGCCTTGAACACCAATCCGTCTTCTCCACGCTCAACCTGAATCAGGTCGCCCTCCTGGAAGGCGCCGTTCAAGATTTGCAGCGCCAGCGGGTCTTGCACTTCGCGCTGAATGGCGCGCTTGAGCGGGCGGGCGCCAAAGTCGGGGTCGTAGCCGACTTCAGCCAGATACTGGCGGGCGCTTTCGCTGACTTCCAAGGTGAAGTTGCGATCTTTCAGCAGGTCTGCGAGGCGGCGCAGTTGGATGTCGACGATGGCGGTGATGTGTTCCCGGCTGAGCGGGTGGAAGATCACGACTTCGTCAATGCGGTTGATGAATTCTGGGCGGAAGTGCATTTGCAGCACCTGGGTGACCTGGTCGCGCGAGACCTTGCGTCCGCCCTCCCAGAGCTGGTTGCCCAGGTTGCTGGTCATGATCACCACCGTATTGCGAAAGTCAACCGTGCGACCGTGCCCATCGGTCAGGCGCCCATCGTCCAGCAGTTGCAGCAGCACATTGAACACCTCGCTGTGCGCCTTCTCGATTTCATCGAACAGGATCACGCTGTACGGGCGGCGGCGCACCGCTTCGGTGAGCTGGCCACCCTCGTCGTACCCGACATAGCCGGGCGGCGCGCCCACCAGGCGCGAGATGGTGTGTTTCTCCTGGTATTCGCTCATGTCAATGCGCACCATGGCGCGCTCGTCGTCGAACATGTAATTCGCCAGAGCGCGCGCCAGTTCGGTCTTGCCTACCCCGGTGGGGCCGAGGAAGATGAATGAGCCTATTGGGCGGTTGGGGTCTTGTAAGCCGGCGCGTGAGCGACGCACAGCGTTCGAAACGGCCTGCAAGGCGTCGTCTTGCCCGACCACGCGTTCATTCAGGCGTTCTTCCATGTGCACCAGTTTCTCCATTTCGCCTTCCAACAGGCGCGAGACTGGAATGCCGGTCCAACGGGCGACGATCTGGGCGATCTCTTCGGCGTCGACCTCTTCTTTGAGCAGTGCGCCCTGGGTCTGCAATTCTTTCAGGCGCGCCTCGCCTTCGGCAAGCTGAGTTTCCAGCTCGCGCAGGGCGCCGTAACGCAGGCGGGCGACCGTCTCGAGCTGGTTTTGGCGCTCGGCGCGTTCCATCTCCATTTTGGCCTGCTCGATTTTCTCTTTCGTGGCCTGCAAGTTGGTGATGGCTTGTTTTTCGGTTTGCCAGCGGGCGTGCAGTTGGTTGGATTGCTCACGCAGATCGGCCAGTTCCTTCTCCAGCGCTTGCAGGCGTTCTTTCGAGGCTTTGTCCTTCTCTTTTTGCAAGGCCTGGCGCTCGATCTCGAGCTGCAAAATCTGGCGGTCCACTTCATCCAAAACTTGCGGCTTGGAATCGATCTCGGTGCGCAGGCGGGCGGCGGCTTCATCGATCAGGTCAATGGCTTTATCGGGTAGATGGCGGTCGGCAATGTAGCGGTTCGACAACGTAGCGGCTGCAATGACCGCCGGGTCGGTGATGCGCACGCCGTGGTGCACCTCGTAGCGCTCTTTCAGGCCGCGCAGGATGCTGATCGTCTCGGCAACGCTGGGTTCGCCAACCAATACTGGCTGGAAGCGCCGTTCCAGCGCCGGGTCCTTTTCAACGTGCTTACGGTATTCGTCCAGGGTGGTGGCGCCGATCATGTGCAGTTCGCCGCGCGCCAGCATTGGCTTGAGCATGTTGCCAGCGTCCATCGCCCCTTCGGCGGCGCCTGCCCCAACCACGGTGTGCATTTCATCCACAAACAGGATCACGGCTCCGGCTGCATCGGTGATTTCTTTCAGCACCGCTTTCAAGCGTTCTTCGAACTCGCCGCGGTATTTCGCTCCGGCTACCAATGCGCCCATATCGAGTTGCACCAGGCGTTTGTGTTTCAAGCCTTCAGGCACATCGCCGTTGATGATGCGCTGCGCCAGGCCTTCGGCGATGGCAGTCTTGCCGACGCCGGGGTCGCCGATCAGGGCCGGGTTGTTCTTGGTGCGCCGGGAGAGGATCTGCACCACCCGGCGGATTTCTTCGTCGCGCCCGATGACCGGGTCCATTTTGCCTTGCCTGGCCAGGGCGGTCAGGTCTCGGCCGTATTTTTCCAGCGCCTGGTAGGTGCTCTCTGGCGTTTGCGAGGACACGCGCTGCGAACCGCGCACACTGGCCAGCGCTTTCAAGATGGCGTCTTTGTCCAGCCCATATTGCGTCAGGCGTTTACCTTCGAGGCTTTCGGTCAAGCCAAGCAACAGATGCTCGGTCGAGACGTACTCATCTTGCATGCCTTTGGCGTAACGTTCCGCCGCCGACAACACATCCGCGGCCGGGCGCGACAGGCCCACCTGGGCGTTGCTGCCGTATACCTTGGGGCGCTTTTCCAATTCTTGCCGCACCTCATCGCGCAAAGCCAACACGCTGCCCGCCACTTTGGTCACCAAAGCGGGGATGACGCCATCCTCCTGCTGTAATAACGCCAGCAGGATATGGGCAGGTTCGACAGACTGGTGGTTGAATTCCTGCGCCAGCCGCTGGGCGCTCAAGAGCGCCTCTTGTGATTTTTGGGTATATTTATCCAGATTCATTTTTTATCCACTCGTTCAATTGCAATCATCACCCGGCTGGTACGCATAAAAAGCGCTGCCAGGTCAAACATGCTCTTCTTCAATCCATATTTGCGGTTGAGCAGTTTTTTCCCTTGCCGATATTCATTGGGGTCGCTCACCAGGCGCGCCCGGGCTTCGACCCACTCACCGGAAAGCTCTCCGCGCATATCACATGGCGCAATGCGCACCCGCCCTTCGCGGCGAATGCGCTTGACTTTGCCGGAATTATCCATGGTGGTGACATAAAAGGCGCCGTCGCCTACGGCAAACCACACCGGCGTGGCAACGCCTTGACCATTTTTGCGAAAGGTTTCCAAGCTGAGATAGTGTTGTTTTTCAAACTGCTCCCAATTTGCCTGGTTCATTCTTGCTCATCCTTCCTGATGATTCATAGATGTCTCAGCCAGTATACGCCACTTCTGTTGGAATTACGTAAAAGCTGTGTTAGACGGATTTATGAATCTCATCTGGCAGCGTGATATACTTTTGGCTATGTTTCGCCCAACCTGCGCGGTGATCAATCTTGGACAGGTCGACTATCAAGAGGCATGGCAGCTTCAAAATACGCTGGCGAGTGAAATCGGACGCGGCCAGCGCTTGCCGACTTTGCTGCTGCTTGAGCATCCACATACCTATACCTTTGGACGGCGCGCCCAGGCCGACCATTTGCTGTGGGACGAGTCCGAACTGGCGCGGCGCGGCCTGAGCATCCACTGGGTCGATCGCGGCGGGGATGTAACTTACCACGGGCCGGGGCAACTGGTAGGTTATCCGTTATTGCCTTTGGCGCCAGGCGGCCTGCAAGCAAGCTCACCCCTGGCGGGTGCATCGGCGCGGATGCCGCAGGCAGATTATATCGGTTATCTGCGCAAATTGGAGGAAACCCTGATCCATTCCCTGGCGCGCCTGGGCGTGGTCAGTGGGCAGGTCGGTGGGCTGACGGGGGTGTGGGTACAGCCACACTTACTTTCACGTTGTTCGGCCTGCCGCCCGGAAATGCGCCAACATCCTGCCAAAATTGCTGCGATTGGGATCAAGGTGGATGTGAACGGCGTGTCACGACACGGATTTGCGTTGAACGTTGACCCGGATATGAGCTATTGGGAAGGAATTGTGGCTTGCGGGCTGGCTGGCTACCCAGTTGCCAGCCTGGCAGATATCTTGCACCAGGTACCAGATATGGAACTAATCAGAAGGGTTGTGACGTCTATGTTTGGTGAGGTGTTTCGGTATGAAATGGTTGAACAAACTTTATAAATTTCTCCTGATGCATTTCCGGAGATCATTCCAACCCACCGGGCAGGTTTTGCGCCTGCTGCTTGGGTTGGCTGTGTTGTTTTCTGCCGGCGGGGGGAGCGCAATTGCTCAACCCGCTGGGACGGCCCTGGTAGGCCTCAGCATCGCTGGACCTGCGGATCTGAATGTACTGGCTGCGCAAGGTTTTCGTGGGTATGGCGAAATTGTGGCCTCATCTGGAGAAACCATCGTCTTGCTCTCGGCGGACGCCAGGCAGCAGGCCTGGTTGGCTGAGCAGGGTTATGAAACCATGCTGCTCGATGGGCAGGAGAGCCCCGGTGCGTATTTTCTGCTGCAGGGTGACGCCCAACAACTACGCCTGGCTGGCGACCAAGCGCGACTGCTTTGGACGGATGGACAGCAAGCCGTGGCGCTCGCCAACCCCGACCAGGGCGAGCGTTTTGCTGACCTGGGGCTGCTCTGGCGACCTTTACGCCAGGCGCCTTTGCTGCCGGTTTCGATCGCCAGCGCTCTCGCGGCTCCGCAGGCGGTAACGCCCAGCCCATTGGTGCAGCAGATGATCTCTCAAGTCAGTTCGACCGCTTTGTATAATTATGTCGGCGGACTGAGCGGTGAATGGGCGGTAACGATCGATGGCAGCCCTTATATCCTGGCAACTCGCTATTCGCGCACCGATCAGGCTATCAAAAAGGCCACTCGCTATGTCTATGAGTACTTCCAATCGCTCAGCCTGGCGACCATGTATGATTATTACTATCTCTCTGGGGTCGAAAAGCGCAATGTGATCGCCCAACAGGTTGGTGTGGGACAACCAGGGCGAATTTTAATGCTGACTGCCCACCTCGATTCATACTCAACTGACAGCGATCCATACACCCTGGCACCTGGCGCCGATGATAACGCCAGCGGCTCTGCGGCGCTCATGCACATCGCTTCAATTTTACGGAATTACCAGTTCGATTGCACGATCCGCTATGCGCTATTTACTGGCGAGGAGCAAGGATTGATTGGAAGTTACGCCTATGCCCAGAAAATGTACAACGCGGGAACGAATATTGCCGGGGTGCTCAACCTGGATATGATCGGCTACAACACGCCAGGCAGTTATCGCTCGCTCGAACTTCATACCCGCTTGAGCAATGCAGCAGATTTACAAATCGCGAACCTGTTCGTAGATGTCGTTTCAGCTTACCAGCTTAACCTGTACCCGTATGTTTTGCAGGATGGCGAATCATTCAGCGATCACTCGTCATTCTGGACGTTTGGCTATCCGGCGATTCTGGCCATCGAAGATTGGGATGACCATACGCCTTATTACCACAAGAAAGGCGACCGGCTCTCTACGCTCGATATGTCGTACTATGCCGAATTCACCCGCGCCGCCCTGGCGACCCTGGCTCACATGGGCTGCCTGAGGCAAGGCCAGGTCGCCGGGCAGGTGACCGACGCCAGCAATGGTTTGCCGATCGCTAATGCCACCGTGACCGCCAGCCTGGATGGTGGAGGCAGCTGGCAGACCAGCACTTCTGGCACAGGCGCGTATGAGTTGACCTTAACGCCTGGCGTCTACAGCTTAACTAGCGCAGCGCCGTATTACCAGACGCAGACGCACACTGGTGTGACGGTTAGCGCCTCGTCGTCAACAACTGAAAACTTTGCGCAGACCCCCTGTACTTACTTTTCACAAGTTGATTTTTCTTTTACGCCGGTTGAACCTGGCGTTGGGCAATCCGTTCAATTTGTTGGTTCGGCGGTGGGGGTTTCGCCCCAGTTCTTGTGGAACTTCGATGACGGCAGTTATGGCAGCGGGGCGACCATCACGCATGCCTTTGCTGCCAGCCGCGCCTACAATGTGGCTATGGCGATTGCCAATGCTTGCGACATGCTCCCGATTTATCGCTATATCCTGGTAGGAATGACTGAAAAGATTTACTTCCCCCTGGTTGGGAAACCGTAAAAAGGGTTTGACAGTCCGATTAAAAAGAATTACACTATGCCAAGCAAATGCGCGAGAGGAGGAAGAAATGGCTTCACAATTCCAACTGGTAATGCGTTCTGGTCCCACGCCAGGCAAAGCCTATGATTTGTTGCAAGATGAGTTAACGATTGGGCGTGATATCAATAATGGCGTTGTCATCAACGACCCCGAGATTTCGCGGCGCCATTCCCGCTTGCGGGCGCAAGCCGGCAGCTACACAATCGAAGACCTGGGCTCTACCAACGGCACCTTTGTGAATGGGCAACGGCTGATGGGGCCGCACATGTTACGCCCTGGCGAAGTTGTCATGTTGGGAGAACATATCGGCCTGGTTTTCGAAGCGGTTTACGACCCGAGCGCCACCGTTGTCAGCAGCAGCGCCCAGGAAACCTTCCGTATACCGCAGCAAACTCCCCAAACCATGCCGGCGCCTGAACCGTATGAGACACCTTATCAAGAGCCCGCATACCAACAACCTTCTTACCAACAACCGCCCTCATATAGTGGGCAAATCCCTCAAGGGCCGCCTGACCCATACCTGGAACAACCGGCGGTTCCTTACGCCCAGGTGGAAGAAGCTCCAGCGCCGAAGCGCAATATTCTTTTGATCGGGTGTATCTCGCTGTTGGTCTTGGGTTGTGTTTGCCTGGGCGCGTTTGCGGTTTTTGATGCTTTAGATCTATACTGCAGCGGGCCGTTTGCTGGCGTTACCGAGATGATCTTCGGCAGCGTTTGCCCTTAATTGGTTGGATAACATCTCAGAGGGTCGCCTGAACTTGGGCGACCTTTTTTGTTTTATTTCAACGCTTCCAGGCTGTCCAGGCTGTCCAGAATGGCATTGACCAGACTCAGCCGTTCTTGGGCGGCGGCGTAATCCCCGTTTTTAAGCGCTTGAAATGCCTCTACCAACCATGTCTCCAGGCGGATATTTTCAGGGTGCATTGGACGGCGCAGAAAGTCAGCCACAATCCCGCGCTCGCGCATCTGGATTGTATCGGGCAGCCAGGCAGTCAGAAAATAGGCCGATGGATCAAGCAGGCGCTGGTAACGTCGCAGGGTATCGAAATAGCGCACTGTTAGTAGAACATCGGCAGACTGTTCGGCGCTGACAAACTCAGCCTGTAAGGATTCGACAAAGCGCGCCTCAAGCTGCACCAGGCTCAAGCCAAAGTGATCTTGCAAGGCGCGCTCCAGGGCGCGTTGCTGGTAGCCGGCGGCAGTCTGCTCTTCAGGGTTGTCGGGTTGGGGTCGGATATCTCGATAAAACTCAAAGTATGCCTGCCAGCCCCAGGTGTCCAGCATGTATTCGATTAATGCGGCAGCCTGTAAATAGCCGATCTCATGTTGGACAAAATAGAAATTATCGATCATCGAAGAGAGCGGGATATACCATCCCAGCCCGCAGGTTGGCTGGTCGTCTGGCAAATGCACCAGCGTCTCATCTAGCGGGATGCAGCCTTCTTGGGGAGGCAGCAACGCTGCGGCGCGCTGTGTGAGTGCTTCGGGTTTGAAATGCCCACCGCTCAGGTAGACTGCCAGGCCTTCCACCAGAATCGAAGGGCGCAGTTCGCCCCCTAAACGGGCATCCAGGATGTGAACAATCTCATGATGGGCGACCATGTCAATGGTGTCGCCGGCGTAATTGCGGTCCAGGTACGATAGGGCGATCTCCTTGCCAGCAAATCCGCCGTGTCCCAAGACCCGCGGCATGAGAACAACGGAAACCGGCTCTTGCAACTGGATTCCCATACGTTGGATAGCCAAATCAGTCTGCTCATCCAGTATCGCCAGCAGTGTCGCCAAATCGCGCTCGGCTTCTGTGCCTGTGATGTAATAAACCAGGCAGCATTCGCTCTCCGCCGCTGCCCAGGTCGCTTGCGGCTCAGGGGGCGGAACCGCCTCGGATGGATAGAGCGTAACGGTCTGCGTCCAGGTAAGTTCATCTGGGTAGACGGAGAAAACAACCGTGTGTTCTCCATGAACCAGGCCAGTGGTGTTCCAACCCCACATCAAAGTGGCCTGAGGGCGCCCGCCAATTCCAAATGGACCGAAATCGATTTGATATTTTTTCTCAGACGCTTCAACCGATTGAAAAGCGATTTCCACGCTTTGACCAGGGCGGAAATTATCTGCTGCGATCAATACTTCAAAACTGATCCGGTCGCCAACATACAACGGCCCATCGGGGTGCAAGCGCACTTCGAAGGCGCCGCTTGAGAGGGGAGACAGGCTGGGCGCCGTGGGGCGAAGTCCGGCAGCGGCAGTTGGCGGGGTGGTGCGAGTAGGAGGAATGCCGACCGTCCAGGTAGGAACGACTGCGCTCATATCTGTGGGCAGCGCTTGCGAGGCAGGGGGTTGGGTAAAATTTTCCAGCGCCAGGGCGCGGCAGGCCAATCCCAGTAAAACGAAGGGAATCAGGTAACGCCAAATTCGCATGGCGCTGATTATAGCATGGCGGCCCTGCTCAACGTATGTAACCTGGCATTTGATCGCCTGGAATTCCGGAGTGGTAAAATTGAAGCGTTGGCGAAAATCTGTTGTTTATTTATTTCTGTTTCTTGGAGGTTGTATGTCTGTTCCTTCGCGAATGTTTGTCCCCGGTCCGGTTGATGTCGATCCACAAGTTCTGCAAGCTCAGACGCAGGCGATGCTGCCGCATCGCAGTAAAGAGTTCGAGGCGATTTTCCAAAGCGCTTCAGAAAAAGCACGCCAGCTTTTCTATACAGAAAGCCGGGTTTTTCTTTTCACGGCTTCGGGCACTGGCTTGCACGAAGCCGCAGTGCGCAACCTGGCGAAAGAAAGCGTGCTATCGTGCGTCAACGGCGCTTTTGCTCAACGCTGGTATGACGTGGCGCTTGCCAATGGCAAACGGGTGGATATGCTGGAAACTGCCTGGGACCAGCCGATAACGCCACAAGCGGTCAGCGAGGCATTACAGCGCAAGCCATACGAAATCATTACCGTGGTTCACAACGAGACCTCGACAGGCTTGCAAAACCCGGTGCAAGAAATCGCTGCGGCTGTACGGGCGACCAGCCCTAACACCCTGATCTGCGTTGACGCAGTTTCTTCCTTAGGCGGGGCAAAAATCGAGATGGATGCCTGGGGGATCGATTTTTTGTTGACCTCTTCCCAGAAATGCCTGGCGCTCCCACCGGGGCTGGCGCTGTGCGGCGTATCGGACCGGGCGATGGCTAATGCAGAGAGCGTGCCGGGGCGCGGTTGGTACTTTGACCTGCTGCGGATGGAAAAACACCGTCTGAAAGATTCGACTCCGGCGACCCCGGCTCTATCGCTGATTTATGCCCTGGATGTACAGCTTGACCGCATCCTGGCGGAAGGGTTAGAGGCGCGCTTTGCGCGTTACAGCGCCATGGCGGAAAGGGTGCATGCATGGGCTGCCGGGCGCGGCCTGGGCTTATTCGCTCCTGAGGGCTACCGGTCGCAGACGGTCACGACGTTGCTTTCCACCCCGCAGCTGAACGCCCCGGCGGCAAATAAATTCTTGCTGCCGCGCGGGATGCGGATTGCCGGGGGATATGGCGCGATCAAGGAAAAAACTTTTCGCATTGCCCACATGGGCGAGATTGCCATGCCAGATATCGAGCGCTTGTTGAGCGCCCTGGACGAATATCTGGAGGCGCAGGCTTAACGAGAGGTCCGGTACGTGGCATTTGCTTCGCAAGCTCTGATTTTACGCACCCAGGCGCTGGCCTATGGCGGCGCCGCGATTGGCCGCTTGCCGGATGGCCGAGCGGTATTTACGCCTTTCTGCCTGGCAGGTGAAACCGTGCGCGTGCAGGTGGTGGAGGAGAAACGCGGCTACGCTCGGGCCGAGTTGTTGGAAGTGCTCGAGTCTTCGCCGCAACGGGTGGCGCCGCGCTGCGGGCACTTTATGGAATGCGGCGGCTGTCATTACCAGCAGATCGCATATTCCGAGCAGTTGGCAGCCAAAGCCGCTATTCTTGCTGACCAACTGGAACGTATTGGTGGAATCACCAGCCCTTTGCCTGAGCCAACACTGCCATCGATGGCGCCATACAATTACCGCAATCACGTCCAGTTTCACCTTGACCCGCACGGCAAACTCGGCTACCGGCGCTCCAATTCTGATCAAACGCTGGCAATCCGTGAATGCCATTTGCCTGAAGAAGGACTCAACACGCTCTGGCCTCAACTAGACTTCGAAGCTATGCCGGAAATCGAACGGGTGGGCTTGCGCAGCGGCGCTGGCGATGATTGGCAGATCATCCTGGAAAGTGCGGCCTCGCAGCCGCCCGAGTTTACCGTCGAGGGGCTGCCGCTTTCTGCCGTGCACCTCAGCCCGGGGGGAACGGTGGTGCTGGCTGGCAGCGAAGCCGTCACCATGCAAATCAAAGGGCGTTTCTTTCAGGTCTCGGCAGCCTCCTTCTTCCAGACGAATACTGCTATGGCAGAGAGCATGGTGCAGCACATCCTGGATACGCTTCCAAAGTATGCTGCGTTCACTCCGCATACCACACTGCTCGATTGTTATTGCGGCGTTGGCCTCTTCAGCGCTTTCCTGGCGCCGCATGTCGGGCGTTTAATTGGCATCGAGAGCGCTCCCAGCGCATGCGAAGATTTTTCCGCCAACCTGGACGAGTTCGATCATGTTGAGTTGTACCAATCCAGCGCAGATATTGCCTTGCCGAATTTGCCCGTCCGTCCGGAGATTGTATTGGTCGACCCGCCGCGGGCTGGCCTGGAACGGCAGGCGTTGGATGGTTTGCTGGCTTTAGCCCCGCAAGTTTTGGTTTATATCTCGTGCGATCCGGCAACCCTGGGTCGTGATGCTCGCCGCCTGGTTGCTGGCGGGTATCGCTTGCGACAGATTACGCCGGTCGATTTATTTCCGCAAACCTACCATATAGAAAGTATCAGTTTTTGGAGCAAATAGATCAAACAGCCGGCGTAGCTTTGCGCTGGCCAAGATGGTTGGCTTATGGATGAAAGATACCTGGCTACGTTCAAGCACATTTCCCGGCGCATTCTTGGGGTTAGCGCGGTTCTATTGGTTGCGGCGATTGCCTTTTGGTTGATCAGGCGTCCCTGGACAGGCCAGGCGTTTGGCAACGCCCTTTCGATCGCCGGTTTTCTCAGCATTGCTCTGGGTTGCCTCAGCCTGGCTGGAAAATGGGAATTTTCACGCCCCAAGCGCCTGACAAAAAATGATCCGCTTCACCAGGCCAGCCCGCTGGCGCGCTTTTTTTACCGTTGCCTGGATTTTATTGAGGCGAACCTGGTGATGACCACCTTGACGCTTGCAGGTATATTTACCCTGGCAATTGGAGAAATCCTGGCCAGGCTTTTGGCGGTAGAATAAACTCCATTATTCCGCCGAGCCGGCGGCTTGCTTTTTTGCGACAGGCCGCCGCCTTTGGATCTGGATCGCCAGCACGCCCAGCCCGGCAATCAGAATGCCAAGCCATTGCTGCATGGTTAACGCTTCTCCTAAAAAGATCCATGCCAATAAAGGAATTTGTATCAGCATGGTGTTGTTGATAATGCTTGATTCAGTCGCCGATAGTGTGCGCAGGGTATGATTCCATAACGAGAACGCAAAAGCGGTGTTTACCAGCGCCAACCAACCGATAATCAGCCAATGTTTCCAACTCAGAGGGGGTAACCCTTGCGCCAAAATCCCTACCAACAAGAGAAGGGCAGCCCCGACGCCCATGCTAACCGTAGTCACGAGTACTACTGGAATGCCAGTACGGGAATTGGTGTAGCGCCCTAAGACTGCAGAACCGGCATTAGCGATCACTCCAAGCGCCACAATGCTTAACCCGATCATTTGACCAGCCGGTATTAGTACTGGGAAAAAATACAATATCGAGCCCGTGATCGACAGGATTACTCCAAGCCAATCCTGCAGACGCGGCGCTTCTTTGAGCCATGCCAGACTCATTCCTGCGACAAAAATTGAGGTGAAATTGAGCAGTAAACTTACCGTGGCAGAAGGTAAATATGACAGGCCGATGTAGATGGCGCCTTGTACGATGGCGTAATATACCAGCCCAAGCACAATCAGCAGGCCCCATTGTGGACGCTTTAGAGAGCCCAGCGCGGCGCGCTGCCTGGGCTGCAGGGCAAAGGGTAGTAAACAAATAAATGCCAGGCCGTAGCGCAGTCCAGAAAACGTCAGGGCGGGGATGTCGACCAACCCGATTTTGATGAGCACCCAGGAAGTAGACCAAAGGAATGTAACGAACAACGCCTGGAGCATCGCGCCGGCGCGTTGAGAAAGGCGGTTGGGCATGCTGGTATTTTACCTGGGAAATGTTTTACCAGCAGACGAGTATCTGTCTTATAATATATCGCAGGAACAAACGGTGTAAGAATCCAAAACAAGGAATTTATATTCATATGGCAAAGGTTTCTACTCTTTCGAATACATTCAATACGATCAAGGAAGTCGACTTGCGCCCGCTACGACAGCAAGCACTCAATGGCGTGCGTATGAGCATCGTTGGCGCGCCTGGGTCTGGACGCTCGACGTTAGCTGCCCAACTGCGCCGCGACCCAGCCCGACCGGAGAACCAGACTGATAGCCCGGTGTTAATTCTCGACCTGGAGCAAGCGGCGCAGGCCTCCGGCGCCGATCTGATTATCCTGGTGGTCGATCATCGCAAACTTGATACGACGCTGGAGCAAGGCCTGGCACAGCAGTGGGCCAACGCCAACCAGCGCGTTCTTATCTTGCTGAATGAATTCGAAGAACCGCAAGGCAGTAAATCGATGATCGCCTGGTCGAATTGGAGCCGCCGGCGGGTGGTGCTCGGCTCGGTGTTGGATGAACATTTTCTGACGAATCGTTTTGCGGGGGTGGTGATCGATTTGCTGCCCAACCATGTGCTTGGGCTGGGACGCGCTTTCCCGCTCTTTCGGGTCGCCGTAGCCCATTATTTAATCAACGATACAAGCCTGTCGAATGCAGCCTATTCTATAAGCACTGGGTTGGCTGAAATTGTGCCGATTTTTGATATCCCGTTGAACGTTGCCGATATGGTCGTGCTTACCAAGACTCAGGCTTACCTGGTGTATAAACTCGGCCTGGCGTTTGGTTTTTCGACTCAATGGCAGGATTATGTGGCTGAGTTTAGCAGTGTGCTGGGCGCCGGCTTCCTTTGGCGGCAAATTGCTCGCAGCCTGGTGGGTTTGATCCCGGTATACGGAATTATCCCCAAAGTGGCTGTGGCATATTCCGGCACCTATGTGGTTGGGCACGCTGTATTGCAGTGGTACATAACCGGACGGCATATCTCGACCCGCCAGATGCGCGAATTATATCGCCAGGCCTTCCTGCGCGGCAAGGCTGTTGGCGCCAGACTGCTCGAAAAAGTGCCACGGCCGCATTTACCGAAGGTGAAGCTGCCGCGTCTGCCCAGGCGCGCCGCTCAGAAAGATGCGCTGCCGGCATTGCCTTCACAGAGCGCGGCCATTAAAGCCTGCCCGCAGTGCGCCAAAGAAAGCGCCGCGGATGCCGCCTTTTGCCAGTACTGCGCCCATCCAATGGATAGTCCAGAAAGTTAATCGATCAAGCCTTTTTGGAAAACAGCGCCAGGCTGGCCCCCAAAAGCAACCCGCTGGCAGTTCCCACCAGCGCGCCAAACGGATCGTACACGGCGTTCTTTTGCAACTCCAGGTTCAGCCAGTCGAACAAGCGGGCGGCCATCAGACCGGCTGCAGCGCCCGAGACTGCTCCAAAGCCAAATCCAAAGATGGCGCCTTCTTGTAAGCCTAGCCGGCCACGTAAGGGGCTGATACCACCCAACGCACCCAGCAGCGCCAGGAAGAACATTTGGCTGACCCCACCCAACAATGCGCCCACCAGGAGCGGTTGAAGGCTTCCTTGTAATGGATAAAGCAGCTTTCCCAAAGCGCTGCCCAAGATCATGCCCATAAAACCGCCATAGGTCCCCACAAGGCTGGTAAAGCTCAACGGCGGCGCCCAGAACTTCAAGAAGCTTTTCCAGGGGGAAACGTGGAGGCGAAGAATCAACATTTTGACCTGCTCCCAATCGCCAGCTTTGGCTGCCACCTGGATTGAAGCCTGGTGTTCTCCATAGGACAAGTCGCCTACTGATAGGTCGACCTGCGCAGGACATGCCGAGCCTGGCGAACAGCCGAAGTGAGGCGGGCGTGCGATTGCCCAGGGACGGTCGCTGGAGATGCGACCCTCGAAAAAGCTGCCCCCAAGATTATTGACTTGAAATGCATCCCGCAACATCGCTCCCCTGGCGACTTTCCCAAAATCCAATTCCAGGGTATCGATGGCTAATTCCGGTTCAGGGACAATGAATTTGATGGCGATTTGTAGCTTACCGGCTGTTCCGGCATCCAGATTCAGGTAGTAGGTCTGGGTTTGTGGTGAGGGCGTCAGGTTGGAGGTATCGATTCTTAGTTTTAAGGAGCAGCGCTCGTGAAAGATGAATTCTTTTGGAGTCAGCTTTAGACACGGAGCGGTTTTTACACAGATACCGTGTAAACAACCGCTGCCCTGGTTGCTTAAGGAGATGTCAAGCCGGCGAAAGGATCGCCATGGGATCATGCCGGCGTCAATGACAGTCTGGTTGGTGTGCAAACTCGGGGCAGGAAAGCGCGGGTCAAGCTGGCGCAGCACTGCATCCAGGGCTAGATGGGGGTTGGATTGCCGGGCTTTGGTATCGCGGATTGTTTTTGCATAATGGTTCTGGTGGTTTTTGCGAAACCAGTCTTCCCAATCGCCGTCTTTGAGATACTCGAGCGCTTCCTGCCAATGTTGGTCAGCCATGGCTGCCAGGCTGGCGGGTTGCAGCGACCGGGCGCCATTTTGCCAGCGGAAAGCCGCCATTCCCGCAGGCGGCGGCTGCAACAAATCGGCAAACTCTGCGGCGGTGGGACGCCGCCGGACATCGATTGTGAGCGCCTTCTGCAACGCCGCAGCGATATCAGATGGCAGGCGATTTATTTTTGGAAATGGATCTGGAGGTTCTGGCGGCTGTTGATCGGTTAGAAGATGGTAGAGAGTCGCCGCCAGGGCGTAAACATCTGAGCGGTGCTCGGCTTGACCGGCGATCTGCTCTGGCGCAGCGTAGCCAAGCGTACCATAGATACTGGTTTTGCCTTTAGCGGCGCGTCCTGCTGGCGGCGCCATCCCGGCGGCTTTCACCGTTCCGAAATCCACCAGCCAGATATTGCCCGACTCGTCCAGGATTAAATTAGCCGGTTTGATATCCATGTGGACAATATTCTTGCCGGCTAAGACTTGCAGAATCCGGCAAATTTCAATTCCCCACTGGCGTACCTGCTCAGGCGAGTAGGGCTGCCCAGGGATAAGCTTGCCATTGGGATCCAGGTGTGTCAGGCCGCTCTCCAGGTTTTTCCCCTCGATAAATTGCATCACGATATAAAATCGACCGGCCTGGCTGAAATATTCATAGATTTGGGGAATTCCCGCCACACTCAAGGAGGCAAGGGTGGCAGCTTCGATTTCGAAGCGACGTTGGGCGCGCTCTTTTTCGCCTGGCTTGCCAGGGTCATAATAATCGAGCATTTCTTTGATGACCACGGGGTGCGGGCGGTTGGCAATTGTACGGTGAGCCAGGTACAAAGCGCCCATGCCGCCCTGGCCCAGGCTGCGTTGAATGGTATAGGTGTATCCGCCCTTCAGGGTAGCTCCCGGCCTGATCTGGCCGGATGGCGCGCTGATCAAGGGCGTACCGCATTTGACGCAGTGTTTAGCCTGGGGTTGGTTAATGGCCTGGCATTGCGGGCATCGCATTGCCATTCCCCTACGGATTGGCCGAGCGGGCGCAGCGAAAGCCCAGATCGTCGCGTTCGTCTGCCAGGGTCAGCCAGTCGCGGTGCACGGCGCGAACGGTCAGGCGGCTATAAACCCGCCACGAACCGCCCCGCAGGACATGCATAAATGGGCCTTGATATTCGCTGGCGGTCCACTCCCAAACATTGCCACACATATCCCACACCCCGTAGGGGCTGGCGCCTTGTGGATATTTATCCACTGGCGTGGTTGCGCCGATCCCGGATTCCCAGTTGTTACAATATTTACCATCTTGCCAATCCTCGCCCCAGGGGTAGGTGCGCCCATCTTCTCCGCGGGCAGCTTTTTCCCACTCTTCTTCGCTGGGCAGGTGGCAGCCCAACCAGCGGCAGAAGGACAGGGCATCGTGCAGACTGACCCCCACGACGGGGTTATTAGGCTTACCACCCGGGTATTGGCGTCCTTTCCAATGGACGGGCGGGGGGTGCTGGGGATAAGCCTCTAGAAAGAGCCGGTATTGCGTGTTCGTAACCGGGTACTTGGCGATTTGGAACTCGGGCAAATGGATGACCTGTGCTTCTTCGCCAAAGGTAAATTTGCCAGCAGGAATGGTCACCCAATCCATTTGGGCAGCCAGGCGGCGCGAAGTTGGTGAAGGCGAGCGGCGCCCCTGGGCTGCCCCGCCTGCCGACGAGTTGGTATATTCAGAAGATAGTAATTCTGGCAGCAATGGCATGGGAGGCACGGCCTGGCGGGGGAGGGTGGCGTCTTTTTGGCGCAAACCCATGCGAAACTCGCCAATATTTGCATAACGATCTTCAGACAGCACTTGCATGCCTTTCAAAATAGCGGTTTCCACATGCGGGCTGATCTGCGGGTTGATCTGGCGAGGCGGCGTTAAGGGCTCGCCCGTGACACGCGAGATGCTCTCGGGCGGTTTGCGATTGGTGAGTAAAGTGTAAACAGTGGCTGCAAGGGCGTAAATGTCGGTGGGCAAGTTGGTCTTTTCATGCCCATATTGTTCGACTGGCGAATAGCCGGGTGTTACGGCGCGTGCTCCGATGGTGGTACGCGTATCGGGGTCATACGCCTTGGCAATTCCAAAATCGACCAGAATGGCCAGCCCGTTCAAAGTGATCTTGATGTTGGCGGGCTTGATGTCTCGGTGGATAATGGGGGGTTTTTGTGAATGTAGATAGCTCAGCGCGTCGCAAATTTGATCGATCCAGGCCAGGGCTTGTTTCTCGGCTAACGGTTGTTCGATGCGATCTAAAATAGTTTGTAAATCATAGCCCTCAATGAAATCCATTACCAGGTACTGGCCCTGGGCAGGGATGGTGAAATAGTCGATCACTCGCGGCAGGCTGGGGTGGCGCAAGTGTGCCAGCAGGCGCGCTTCACGCTCGAATTGGCGTTTTGCCTCTTCCCAGTAATCCAGGTTTTCCTTTAAGGCGCAGAAAGTGTTCAGGCTCAGATCCTCGGCGCGATATACCGCCCCAAAACCGCCTTGTCCCAGAGACTTAACGATGCGATAGCGCTGATTGATGATTTCGCCTGGTTTCAACGCCATTTCAATACCTGGTCGCTCTCAAAGTGATAGCTTATTCGATTTTGGCAACCACCACGCCAATGTTATCCTCACCACCAAACTCGTTGGCTGTTTCGATCAATGCTTTGCAACATTCAAGCGGGTCTGAATTGGACTCGATCAATTCAATCACACGTTCTTCACTGGCCGCCATCTCCCATAAGCCATCTGAACACAACAGTAAAGCGTCGCCTGGTTGGATAGTTTCGTAGAATATGTCTGGCTGAGCCAGTCCTTTCTGTCCTAAGAACCGGTAAATTACATTGCGCTGCGGGTGGTGGAAGATTTCCTCAGGCAGGATTTGGCCTTGCTCAACCAGATGGGCAACCAGAGAATGGTCTTTGCTGATTTGCTGTAAACGGTGGTTGCGCAGTAGGTAGGTGCGGCTGTCGCCAGCGTTGGCGACAATCATTTGATTTCCATAGATCACTGCCATGCTGACAGTGGAACCTGCGTTGCCGGCCTGTTCTGGCTTGCGCTGCGCATACTCGAAGACAACGTGATTGGCTTTTTGAATGGCATTGCGCACATAGCTTTCCAGGTCGAATTCCTCCAGGTCGGTTTTAGAGGCGGCATTCTCGCTTTGCGCCTGGTCTTCTTCACCATTCCGTAGAATCACCGTGGCGCGGGGATCTTTCGAAGCAAACAGATCGCTTAGCTCGCTTTTGATCGCTTCGACTGCCCAATAGCTGGCAAATTCTCCACCCAGGTGGCCCCCCATGCCATCGCACACTACAAGTAGACCCACAGGTGGAGCGTTGAGAGGGTGGAATACTTGCGCCCACACAGTATCCTCGTTCATATCGCGCACCAGGCCTACATCTGCCATCGCTGCCGCTGCCAGCTTAATCATCTTGGGTCTCCTTACTTTGGATTGCCCTTAAATCTACCTCAAACTCTTACAAAGAGCAAGCGCTTTCAATCGACTTTGGTTTGTCAAGTCTACCCGGTTTCGAGAAACATGGGCGTCATCTCGTCTGCGCCAAAAACCACTTCTTCTTTCCCGGTCAGTTTCTCGTGGATTTTTTCCGCAATCAAATCCAGGTGTTGGTGATTGGAAACATAGTTGAGCTGATCTGCCGGAACGGTCAACACCGGGCATAGGCTGAACCTGGCGATCCATTCTTCATATAGAGCATTCAGCTGCGCCAGGTACTCGGCTGAAATGGCTCTTTCGAAATCGCGCCCGCGCAGCTGGATGCGTTCTAACAGGGTGGGTACAGAGGCGCGCAGGTAAATTACCAGGTCGGGTGGGGGTAATAACTCTGTCAGCACCTGGTAGAGTTCGCGGTAGGAGCGGTAATCGCGCTCTCCAACCAGGCCCTGCCGGTACAGATTGTGAGCAAAAATTTCGGCGTCTTCATACACGCTGCGATCCTGAATTGCCGAAGTGGGGTGTCCGACCAGTTGGTGATGAATGCGTAGACGACGCGTCAGGAAGAATATTTGTGAGTGAAAAGCCCAGGCGCGCATATCCTGGTAGAAATCTGCCAGGTAAGGGTTTTCATCCACGGGTTCGAAAAAAGGTTGCCATCCAAGGCGCTGGCAAAGCAGAGTCACCAGGGTCGATTTTCCTACCCCAATATTGCCAGCAACTGCCACAAATCGTTTCATCGGTCACGCTCCAAAAAAGCAACCGAAAGTCCTTCATCAGCATCCATAACTAATTCCAGATGATAGCTGGCGCGAAAATCGGCGACTTTGATCAACCGGATACACTGCCCATGGGTTTCGCCAGGCAAGAAGTCGGGCAGGTGGTCGGGTAGCTCGTAGAAGAAATCTCGCCGGAAGATCACACCGGGGTCATCCAGGTAGATTGCCAGGGGAAAAATGTTCGATTCGACCAGGTCCTGGAAAAAATGCGTCCCGAAAGATGCTTCTGGCGCCAAACCGATGCCTTGCCCGGTCAATTCAATCAGAGACCGGCTGTGGTAGATGTCGCCATAACCGATCTTGACGCCCAGGTCGGGGTTGGTGGTACCCCAGCGCCCAGGTCCCACGCAAATAAACCGTTCGGCTTTCAGCGCTGCATTCAGGCGCCCAATGGTTTGGCCCAACTCGGCCCGCGCCGTTTGGGTTGGCAAGGCGTGGTAACATTCGGGGGAGACAAAAAGAACATAACGGATTTGGGGGATACGACCTTCAGGCGCCATGCGCGGGGTTGAGAAAATAATATCTTCCTCGCGCAGATTCTTGGGCAGCCGCACATCGTCATCTTGCAGGTGGCTTTGCGGCCGGCACTGTAAGATGGTGATTTGTATGTCAGGCTGCGCTGTATCTGGATTGAGCACATAAGCGGTAAATTCCGTGTCCACTGGCGAAAGATAATGCTTTTCCAGAATTTGCAACATGGTGCTCATGCGACGCGCCAGGGGCGTGCGGCGCAGCATCTCTTCCATGGTAACCACTAATTTGTCCCGGTTGGCCTCGCTTAACATGATGCGCAAGGGTGTCAAATACCCGCCTTGATCGACTTCTACCAGATAGCGCAAGACCGGGTAGCTGGGGCGCATCAATTCGCTGGCTGAGATGGTCTTGAAAGCGTTCTCGTGCAAGTCGATGACATCGAGTTCTTGTTGAGAGTAACGGCGGATGGCTTTGGTGGATGCTTCTGGATACAGTAGAGGGTGGCTGAGCGCCACCAGGCGCGGGTAGTCGCTGCCCACCCGATCGACCGCCCGTGTGCCCAACCCCCACACCAGGCGCATAAATCCATCCTGGCGGCGAATTTGCGGCGACCAGCGGTACATGTTACGACTGAAAGCCACGCCGGCGGCATGCGGTAAGAAATAACGTTCGTAACGCTCGCCTTCTACGATCTGAATTAAGATCGCCATGCGCTCATCGTAATCTTGCAAACCTTTGGCCCGGCGATACAGCAAGGCGTCTGGGTTCATGATGCTTGAATAGATGCGGATGATAGCTTTGGTGAAGTCGTTCAGATTCTCTTCGAGGGAGCCCTGGTTGGGACAGAAATGGCTCTCGTATTTGCCGGCGAATGAAGTGCCAAAGTTGTCTTCTAGCAGGCTGGAAGAGCGCACAATCAAAGGCTGGTTGCCAATGCTGCGCAGCAAGGTGCGAAATTTATCCAGAATATCGGCTGGAAATAGCCCAGCCAAGAACTCCTCTTGCAGCTTGGGATATTCGGCGCGGATTTGTTCTTCGAGCTTGTATTTCTGGTCTGCCCAGTGCATCAGGCCGTTGAGCGCCATGAAGGTGTAGGTCAGGTCGGCGCCGATAAAATAGGACTCGGGCATATGCAAGCCGTTGCGGATTTCATCATCGCCCATCTCGGTCAAGATGCGATAAGCCAGCAGCATTCCAGCAGCCTTACCACCGATTTTGCCCTGCCCAATTTTACGGGTGCGAATCTGGTTCAGATCATCGATGGTGAACCATTGTTTGGCGATGTTGACATAAGCCAACTGGTCGCTGATCATGGTGCGAATCAACACCACTTTGATCTCTTGCAGGCGCGCCATTTGTTGTCGACGCTGGTTTTCAGGCAGTTTGTCGATCGCCAGGGCCTGTTCGAAAAGCATTGCCTGCGGGGCAAGTTCGGGATTGAAACTAATCTGATCTGTGATCGATTCGGCTCCACGCTCTTGCAAGACCTGGCGGACAATTTGCTCGAACAAGTCGAAGGGTAAATTATAGCCAAAATAGAAATCGGTCAGGTGTTCACGAACCCGTGTCAGGCGCAAATCCCAGACATCGGCTGGTTCTTCCATAAATGGATCGTGCAATCCCTCCAGGGCCTGGGTATGAATGGCTTTTTCACGCGCTTCGGCTTCGAAAGCGGCTGGTTTGGTGATGCCGCGCTCAAATAATTCGCGCCGCATGCGCTTGCGAATGGGTGCGCTCAGGATTGGATACTGAGCTAATGAAAGGTAAATCGCCAGGGTGCGATCAGAAGAAGCAGCCGGAAACATTTTTCTCTCTGGGAAAAACAAACGGGCATTGCACGCACCCACGCTTGCGCTTACGTGCTTGCCCGTCTGGAATGAGTATTTTGCCGAGCTAATTGCCCAGGTGCATGGGCATGATAACGTGTAAGAAGTCGCCTTGCCCGTCTGGAGCGCTGATGGGGCGTAGCACTCCAGGGCTGGTTTCGCTGGTGGTTTCGACCGTGACATTGGGTGTCTTGATCACATCCAGCACTTCGCGCAAGAAGCGTACATTGAAGGCGATCAGCAGGGCAGGGCCTTCGATGGTTGCGTCGACGACATTTTGACTGAAGCCAGTCTCTTCGGATTGTCCCGAAATTTCTACCGCGCCGGGCTTAATGTCGCTGCCGGGGGTGATGTTGATGCGAGCAATATGGGAGCCTTCACGAGCGAAAATCTCAGCCTGTTTGCAGGCCTTCAGGAAAGAAGCAGTGGAAAGAACGGCGCGGGTATCGCAGCGTTGTGGAATGATCTGTTCGTAGTCGGGGAAGACGCCTTCGATTAACTGTGACACCAGTTCGATGTCGCGCAGGCGAAAGATCACCTGGCCGCGTCCCGGCGGAAGCACCATCGAAACTTGCTGATCGCCATCGCTGGCGATGCGCGCCAGTTCGCTCAACGCGCGCGCCGGCACCACGGCGCTGATCGGGGTCGCTACCGGCGTAGGGAGCAGCGCCTTGCGCACAGATAGACGGAAGCCATCTGCCGCGGCCATGGTAATTTCTTGCCCTTTGACCTTGATCAAGACACCGGTCAAGATGGGGCGGGCGTCATCCGTCGAAGCAGCGAAGGCTACTTGATGGATCATCTCCTTTAAATCGGAGACATTGATTTGTAAGCCTTGCGAAAAATCTGCCACCGGCATAGGGGGGAATTCTTGAGCGTCGATGCATTTAAGATCGGTGTTCGAAGCCCCACAGCGCAAGTTCAAAGTTTGCGTGCGTATGTTTAGATTCATTTCAACGTTCTTGTCAGATAGCGTGCTGACCAGGTCGACAAACGTGCGCGCCGGTACTGTGGTCGAGCCTTCTTCTTGAATTTTTGCGCCGATCCAACAGGTGATGCCCAATTCCAAATTGGTCGCTGAAAGCCGCAGGCGACCTTCGTCCGTTGCTGTCAGGATATTTGCTAATACGGGCAGCGTACTGCGCGGCGAGACGGCGCGCGAAACGATGCTCAAACCCCGGGCCAAATTCTCTTGCAATACCGTGACTTTCATATGGCAACCCTCTCTTCGTCTGATGTTCTATAGAGTATACAACGAGTGCGCCCTTTTTACCAGTTAATTTCTTTAGCTGCCTGTAAAGGTGTGCTTCCTATTCTTCTTCAGCCATGCGGCGCACGATCTGGGCAGCCTGACGCGCCATCACTTGGATACCTGGTAGTTTGCCCCACGCCCATACCCAGCCAGTAGCATCGCCTGGGATGATCACGCGTTGCCCATCGAAGGCTTGCAGCCATAAACGCAGCGCCTCTTCAGGTTGCGCCAACAACTCGGCCGGCGCGATGACTGCTCGGGCTGCGGAGAGCGTTTCGTCTGGCGCGCCCTGGCGATAGCGATGCACCGCTACCGGCAGGGCGGGGGCCTGCTGTTTCAAGGCGTTTACCAGGCTGTCAGCAAAGCTATCTCCGAAACTGTCGTCGTCTGGGGCAAGAATCAGCACTGGGAAATGGGTATGTTGGCGGGAGAGCAAGCGCTGGGCTGAGCGGTTGTCCTGGCGCAGCAATAAACCGTGAGTAATAAGCAAGGCGCTGAATACCCCCATCAGGCCTATCGCATCCAGGATATTGAAGAGCGGATTTAGGGGAGCGTTGCCCAGGACGATGCGTAGTAATTCGTAGATCAGAGCGCCAGTTCCTGCCATAACCCCGATGAGGCCGATGAAGATCAAGAGAAACAGGTAACCACGCCGTACCACTGAACGGCGGGCCTGGTTGCCTTCAGGGTTGTCTTTGGCTGTTTGCCTTTGGGCCGGCAGGAATGTGTTGAACCAGAGCGGAAAGCCGCTCAATGCAGCCGCTGCAGCCGCTGTGATATCTCTGGCGATGTTTTGCGGGGTAAGCGCTGTTTGCCCAACTGTCAACGTAATGATTGAAGAAATGAGATTATACAGGCCGAATATCATCCATAACATTCCCAAAAAGGCCAGGCCATAATGATGGGCGCGTTGTAAGCCGGCGCGGTATTGGAAGAGCGTATCTTCCTGCGGTGGAATTGCCCGGCTGGGCAGGTCTGGGCGTAAGGCGCGTTCGTAGACCCACCAAACGAGTCCGAAGGGGATTGCGATGGCCAGCGCTTCTGCAAGGCGGCGCCAAAGATCATCCCATCCAACCGGCCATCTGGCGATGATTTGGGTTGCCAGGTAGAGCAGCGCTGACGAGAAATTCATGGCTGCCACGAGCGCACCTATGGCGCAGATAAAAATAATCTGTAGCAGGGCGCTGCGCCGCAGGTGAGAGAGATTTTCCGCCGCTTCACTCCAAGAGCGTTTGCTCAACCGGTGAGTGAAAACCCACAAGGGTATTCCGACCATTGCCAGCGCCAGCCCATTTGCCATTTGTGAGGCATCTGGGTTTGCTCTGGGTAGTCCAACCGTCAGCAAATAATTGAAAATCATCAACATCCCTGGCAAAGCCAATATGAGAGCGTACGCAACCCATAAGAGCCGGTACAGGCGACGTGTCTCGGGGAATGGCTGGCCTTTTGGCCGGGCTTGCCAATCGCCTCTCAATAGATAGTACAAGCCGGCGGCGGCTGCCAGGTTTATGGCGATGGCGATCACATTGTCGCTGGCGGTTTGTTCGCTCCCCAGCAACCCTTCTCGGATAGGTTGGTTAAACAAACCCAAAAATAAACGATTCAAGATTGCCAGGATGTTTTGAGAAACTGGGATTAGCGTTGCCAGCAGTGCGGAATAAAAGAAAAAAGCCCGCGTACGCGCGAAACGTTCATCCGAGTCTTGCATAGCGCTGCGCTGCGCCAACCAGCCATGCAGAAAGAAAACCGGCGCACCTACCAGGATCAGCGCCAGCCCACCAGCGAGTAGTTCGCTGCCTTCTTGAGCTTGTACCCCAGCAATAAAAGCGCGCGCCAGCCCGATCACCCCCCATAATACTGTCTCCAGACTGACAAACGCAGCGGCGTATAAATACCAGCGGCGCAGGGTTTGCATATTGTCCTCCAGTCGCCCGGTTGCGGCCGGAGCGGCTTATCATGGGTGTAGAAACGATGAGCCCCCGTGTGCTTCCAATGCCCCGATTTTAGTAGATTACCGTGTAGTTGGCAAGCCTTGTTTCGCCGCACTTTTTCTTTATTAAGCAAAGGAAGGGCAGCCTGGCTGCCCTTCCGGTGGATTTTATTCGAATTGGTCTAGATCCAGCCGCGTAGTTCCATGGCTTTCACCACGCGGTTGATTGCCACCATATAGGCAGCGTCGCGCATGAAGACTTTCTCGCCTTCCGACATTTCCAGGACGCTGTTGAAAGCCTGGGTCATTTTGGTATCCAGGCGTTGTAACACTTCTTCGCGCGTCCAATAATAATTCATATCGTTCTGCACGCCTTCGAAGTAAGAAACGGTCACACCGCCGGCGTTGCACAAAAAGTCGGGCACAACAAAGATGTTGTTGCGCTTGAAGACCTCGTCCGCCTCAGGAGTAGTCGGACCATTGGCGCCTTCAGCGACAATCCGTACCCGGCTGCTCACCCGCTTGACGCTCTCCGCATTGATCTGCCCTTCCAAAGCGCCGGGCAGCAAGACATCCGCCTCTTTGGTGATCCAGGCGTCGCCTTCTTCGATGATATAGCCAGCCTTGCGAGCTTGCTCTTTGTCGATTGAGCCGTACTGGTCGGTGATCGATTGCAGGAACTTCGGGTCGACACCCTTGGGATGGCTGACAGTATAGGCGGCGCGGTCGGCGCGATCCCAATAGGAAACACAAGCCACTGTACCGCCCAGCAATTTGTTAAAACCGATGGCGGCATACTGGGAAACATTGCCGAAGCCCTGAATGGCGACAACAGATTTGGCCGGATCAATTTTGAGGTGTTTCATAGCTTCACGTACAGCAAAGATCGCCCCAAACCCGGTAGCTTCTGTGCGGCCTAACGAACCGCCGCCGCCCACAGGTTTGCCAGTGATCACGCCAGGCGTGTATTGCCCGACCAACTTAGAGTATTCGTCCATCATCCAGCCCATCATTTGCGGGGTGGTGCCCACATCGGGGGCGGGAACATCCTGGCGCGGGCCGATATTGCGCCACATCTGGCCCACCCAGCCGCGGCACAACTTTTCTTTTTCGGTTACCGAAAGGGTCGCCGGGTCTACTGGAACGCCGCCCTTGCCGCCGCCCAACGGAATATCGGCTACAGCGCATTTCCAGGTCATCCACATCGCCAGGGCGCGCACAGTATCCAAAGTTTCAGATGGGTGGAAGCGGATACCGCCTTTGGCTGGGCCGCGCACATCATTGTGCTGCACGCGATAACCGAAGAACAATCGTATGGAACCATCATCCATCCGCACTGGAATTTCGAACTTGAATTCTCTGGAAGGCCAACGCAAAATTTCGGCTACTTGTGGATCCATATTCAGTTGTTTGGCGACATGGTCGAATTGGGCCTGCGCCATTTGGAAAGCGTTAATTAAGTCAGACATTCGGGTTTTCTCCTGATTGGTAAATTATTCTCTGATACAAAATAAGCGGGCGCACCGGTATGGCGCCCGCTTCGAATTATGGAATATGCCGGCTTACGATGCGCATTTCATCTATCCTGCTAATATTAGGATACTAGATGTCTGACAATTCGTCAATATGACGGAATGCCATCTTCGGCGTGACATTATTCATATCCTGCTTTTAAGGCGTTCAGTTGTTGTTCCAGTTCGGCTTGCAGAACTTGCGGGTTGGCCTGGCCTTTAGCGGCTCGCATGACCTGTCCGAATAACCAGCGCGCCAGGTTTTCTTTGCCGTTCAAATAGGCTTTGACCTCCTCGGGGTGATCGTCTACCACTCCCGCTACCAGCCCGGCGATGTGATCCCGGTCTGAAATTTGGCGCCAACCGTGTTGGGCGATGATGGTTTCCGCGGATTGGCCGCTGGAAAACATCTCAGCCAGGGCGATTTTGGCGGTATTTTGGTTGATTTCCCCGGCGTTCAGAATGCGCAGCAGACCGGCCAGCGCTTGCGGGGTGATTGGGCATCCCTCGATTCCCAAGCCTTCCTGATTCAGCAAGCCGAAGAGATCGCCGCTGATCCAGTTTGCAATCATGGTGAGGGGCGTGCCATTTGCCGCTCTTACGACAGCTTCAAAGTAATCAGCGGCGGCAGGTTCTACGGTCAGTACCCCGGCTGTGTAATCGCTCAAACCATAGTGTTCTTGAAAGCGCTGCAATCTGGCGGCGGGCAGTTCTGGCAACCCTGCGGCAATTGATTGCAACCACTGGGCTTCGACCAATAAGGGGGGCAGGTCGGGTTCGGGGAAATAACGGTAATCTTGCTCGGCTTCTTTGCTGCGCTGGGCCACCGTAACGCCGCGCCCTTCGTCCCAACCGCGTGTCTCTTGCAGAACTACTCCGCCGTGTTGCAAAACCTGGCTTTGGCGTTGGATTTCATAATCCACTGCTCGCTCCAGCGCTCTAAAGCTATTCAGGTTCTTGATTTCGGTGCGAGTCCCCAGCCTTTCGCTGCCGGTTGGTCGCAGGGAGATGTTGGGCTCGATGCGCATCACGCCTTTCTGCATATCGCCTGAATTGACCCCCAGGTAGCGCAGCACGGAACGCAAAGCCACCGCGTAGGCGCGTACTTCCTCGGCTGAGCGCAGGTCGGGCTCAGTGACGATCTCAAGCAGCGGCACCCCGGCGCGATTTAAATCCACCAGGGTGTAGTTTTCGAAATGGGTGAGCTTGCCTGTGTCTTCCTCCAGATGCACGCGGCGGATGCGCACCAATTTCTCGCCTTGAGAAGTGTGGATGAGCAGCCGCCCATGCCGGGCAAGCGGCTCTTCATATTGCGAAATTTGGTAGCCCTTGGGGAGATCGGGATAGAAGTAGTTTTTGCGGGCAAAGATGCTGCGCTGGTTGACCTGGCATTGCAAGGCCAGCGCCACCCGCAAACCATACTCTACGGCGCGCTGGTTGACTACCGGCAGTACGCCGGGCATGCCCGCACACACCGGGCAGACGACAATATTGGGTTCGGCCTGGGTCGAATCGACCACCGGACAAGCGCAGAACATTTTCGATTGCGTTTGCAGTTCGGCGTGAATTTCCAGGCCGATGACCGGTTCGTAATGCATGTTACTCCTGGAGTATGGATTAGCCGTGGCGCTGCATAAAATGATCGATGCGCCGCAGCGCCTCTTCGATTTTTTCATAGGCCGTGGCGTAGGAGCAGCGCACGAAGCCTTCACCGCCAGAGCCAAAAGCCGAACCGGGCACCACGGCTACTTTCTCTTCTTCTAAAAGCTTCTGGGCGAAGGTATCGTCATCCATCCCGGAGACTTTGATATTGGGGAAGGCGTAGAACGCTCCGCGTGGCTCGAAGGTGGGCAACCCCAGGCGATTCATGCCATTGACGATCAACTGGCGCCGGCGATCGTATTCGGCGACCATATCCTGCACATATTGCTCTCCGCAGCACAGGGCTTCCAGGGCGGCGGCCTGGGCTGTAGTAGGCGCAGACATGATGGTATATTGGTGAATGCGCAGCAGTCCCACCATGGTTTCTGCCGGCCCGCAGGCGTAGCCAATGCGCCAGCCCGTCATGGCGTAATCTTTTGAAAAGCCGCCCAGGGTCAGGGTGCGCTGGCGCGCGCCTGGCAAGGAGGCAAAGCATACATGCTCGCCGCCATAAACCAGGCGGTCGTAAATTTCGTCTGAGATGACGATCAGGTCGTGCTCCTCGGCCATTTTGAGTACTTCTAACAAGGTTTCTCGCGAAGCCACTGCGCCGGTCGGATTATTCGGATAACCAACTAAAATTGCCTTTGTGCGTGGGGTGATGGCTGCTCGCAGGGCTGCCAGGTTGGGTTGGAAGTTGTCCTCCACCCGGCTGGGAATCTCTACCGGTACACCCCCGGCCAAAATTACCTCCGGTTGGTAAGCTACAAAGCAAGGAGTCGGGATCAGCACTTCCTGCCCGGGTTCCAGAATCGCCGTGAGCGCCAGGTATAAGGCCTCCGATACACCCACGGTGATCACAATTTCGGATAGCGGGTCATACTCTACGCCATACAGGTTCTTCAGGTTGTCTGCCAGGGCTTTGCGTAATTCGAGAGTTCCGGAATTGGAAGTGTAGTGGGTCTCGCCTCGTTGCAGTGAGGCGATGCCTGCTTGCAAGATGGGCTCAGGCGTCTTGAAATCCGGTTCACCGATTCCAAGCGAGATGACATCTTTCATGGTCGCCACAATGTCGAAAAATTTGCGAATACCTGAGGGCTTCAAGGTTGCCACCCGGTTGGCAAGGTAATTGGTTTGACTCACATTAGCTCCTTTTTTCTTGTTTGGATTAGGTTGGTCATTGAGAGTTTGGTAAAAAATTTAGATTTCTCGGATTTCCCAGCTATCTTCTGCTTCGTGATAAATCAGTTCGAAAGGCGCGCCGCTGCTTGTTTGCACTCGAAAGGCCGGCCCTTGCGGCGCGCGCCAGCGAGCCAGCACTTTTTCCACAACCTGCCGCTGTCCTCGCCAGTGAAATGCTGTGGGAAGGTCTGCATATTGCCCACTAGAAAAGCACTCAACCTGGTCACTCACGGCTAGAGGGTGATTTCTGTATTATCACCGGCGTTTACGACCCCGGGCCGCCGCGTCAGATGCACCCGGCGTCCTACCAGCGAGTTTTCCAGGATCACACCACTGGCTAACGAGTCGTCTTCCAGAATCGACTCGCGGATGATGCTCTGGCTGACCCGGCAGCCTGCGCCGAGTGATACATTGGGGCCCAGAATCGATTCGCACACTTGCACAGTTGGATGGATAAACACAGGCGGGATGATGACAACATCCGACCGTTCGCTGATCTGGGCGCTGTTGTCGCGGCCGTTGTTCAGCAAGTAACGGTTGGTTTCTAACAACGCTTCTGGCGTGCCGGCATCCAGCCACACTTCGACCCGTTGAGTACGCATCTTTAGTCCGCCTTCTAGCAAGATGTTGATGGCATCCACCAGGTAGAATTCACCCTTTAGCTGAATATCTCGCCGCATCTGCTCATCGATGGCGTCGATGAGAGCGCGAGAGTCTTTGAAATAATAAAAGCCCACCACCGCCAGGTTGTTGCTGACATTTTTCGGCTTCTCGATTAATTGTTTCACCCAACCATCTTCACCTTCCACAGCCACGCCAAACCGGCGCGGGTCAGGGACAGGGCGTACCCAGGCCACTGCATCGGCCTGCTCGTCGGCCAGGATAGATAGATCGGTGCGGATTAACGTGTCTGCAAAGACCACTAACATGGCGCCATCCAGGTGTTGCTCTGCAAGTTTGATGGCATGCGATTGGCCGCGCGGGTTTTCTTGGGTTACATAATGCGCTTTCAGGTGTGGGTAACATCCCCGGATGTGGTTTTCGATTTGCTCACCCAGGTATCCAACGATATTGACCAGTTCGATATCGTTGGGGTTGGGCAGGCTGGAAAGGCTGTCCAGAACATGATCGAGCACTGCCTTACCTGCTACGCTGACCAGTTGCTTGGGTTTACTCCAGGTTTGCGGGCGCAACCGGGTGCCCAAGCCTGCCATGGGAATGACAACTTTCAAGGTTGAATTTGCCATAGGATACTCGCTTTCGCTTGCAATAATTTGACGCCATTTGACGGGCGTTAGCGCAATTATACCCCGGGCTGAGCGCGGCTAAGGCATTTGCTGGCATTATGATATAATCTACGTCAAATCTTTTTTGCACCTGGAGTCATAAAGAAGCGGAGGCCTTTGCCATGGAAGTTACAACCATTGAATACAAACATTGCGACATGATCAAAATCAGAGGGCGAATTGATAGCTCGACAGCCGCTCAACTGTCCGACGCATTGGATAGCGTTATCGATCAGGGGCGCTTCAAAATCGTCATTGATATGAACGATGTGGAATATATGTCCAGCGCAGGGTTGCGAGTTTTGATCGGCGCGCAAAAATCGTGTAAGCGTTATAACCGCGGCGAAGTTGTCCTGGCTTTGGTGCCCAAGCGCATTTACGACGCCCTGGAGTTGGCCGGTTTTGTGCCATTGTTCCGTTTCCACGATGACCTGTTGGCTGCAGTAGGTAGCTTTTAGGATTAAGATCCCTTTACACCGTACAAGGCTGGAGGGATAAGTTACCTTCAGCCTTCCTGTTTGGCTTATTGTTATGGCCTGATGAGCGAATCAATTTTCCAATTTTTTTCCCAACCTTCTCCTTCGGATGACGCTGAAGGTCAGTCTTTACAGATTGTTAAGTACCCAGCCCAATTTCGAGTTCTGGACGATTTGCGTGAATTTGTCGGGCAGCAGGCCGAAACTTGTGGCCTGGACGAAAAGGCTTCCTATGCTGTTCAGCTTGCCGTAGATGAGGCTTTTACCAATATCATCGAACATGCCTATGGTGGGGAGTGTGATAAGACAATTGAATGTATTTGCCAATGCACTCCTGATTGCCTGGTGGTTACCCTGGTCGATTGCGGTAACCCGTTTAATCCCAACGATATCCCAGAACCTGATTTAGTGTCTGATCTCGAAGACCGCCAGGTGGGTGGTCTGGGGCTGTATTTCATGCGCCAGATGATGGATGAAGTCAGCTTTCGTGTTGTTCCCGCAGCCGGAAAGAACACTGAATGTAATTTGCTGCAAATGATTAAACGCAAGGAGAATGTGGGTTGAAAGCTGGCTCGCCAGAGGTTGACCTGTCACTGTTGGCAACTTGGCGGCAGGTGCTCGATCTGGGGGAGAGATTACTCAAGCTTGCAAGGCAGGCATTTCCCGACCGATATGAAGCGCCTATTGATCTGGAACGGCTACATGCCAGCCTGATCGCACAGCATGATCTGATTGTAGAAACCACCACGCAATTATTCCATAGCCAGGCGCGGCTATGGCTCTCGCCAAATATTTTATACAGTTTTCTTGGTCGAGCAGCCAAAAACACCAGCCTTGGCTCACCTTTATCCCCTTTAATGCAGCAAGCCCTGGATGAGCTTCAGGCCTGCGGCGGCGAGTGCACGGATACACAACCGGGGATAATCTTGTCCTCCCAAAGCGATTCCAGCCAGGCAGTCGAAATACAATTTATTGCCGCTCCACTGGTAGTGAGAAGCATCAAAGACGAGATTTTGGGTGTCCTGTTGGTTGACCGAGCGGATGGCCTTCCTTTCAGTGAAGAAGCCTGTGATTTATTTGAACGTGTAGTCGGGCAGATTACCCTGGCTTTGCAGGCTGGCTTACAAATGACCAAAGAACGCTGGCAACTTGAGCAGCTTTTGTTGGTACGCCAGGTGAGCATGAAGATCGCCAATGTGCGCGACCTGGACGAATTATCTCGCCAGGTGACCGACCTGATCCAACGGACTTTCGATTATTACTACGTTGCGATTTTTACTTTGGAGACCGGGCAGGATATCTTGCATTTTCGCGCCAGCGCCGGGGCAGCCTCAGCTACGAGCGGCGAGGGCGAAGGTGAGGTGCACTCACCCAACCTGGTTGTCCATATCGGCCAGGGCATCATCGGTCAAGTAGCCCAGACCGGGCAAGAAATTTTGGCGAATGATGTGCGGCAAGAAGAACGTTATCGCCACCTGGATGGGTTGCCGGAAACTCAGTCTGAGGTGGCTTTACCCTTGATGGTCGAGCAGCGTTTGGTAGGGGTGCTGGATGTCCAAAGCGACCAAACGGGTTATTTCGAAGAATTGGACTTGGTGGTGCTGCAAGCATTGGCCGATAACATCGCTTCTGCCATTGAAGGCGCACGTCTGTTTAGCGCTGTACAGCAACGCGCCGCTCAATTGTCTACTGTGTATGAAGTTAGCAATGCCATCACTTCGATTCTGGATACCAGCGAATTGCTGGATTCTGTGGTGAATTTGATCCAAATGCGCTTCGGCCACCAGCATGTGCACCTGTTTACCGTGCATCCAGGCCGGCGGAAAATTTTCTACGAGGCTGGCGGCGGACCTTTGAGCGAGATTTTACGCGAAGAGGGGTTCGCGTATAGCCTGGATGATTCGCATGGACTGGTACCCTGGGTGGCGCGGCATGGCGAGATGGTGATTGCTAATGATGTCTCGCAGGAACCGCGTTATCGCCCTTCGGTGCTCCCACCTGCTGAAACATTGTCAGAATTGACGGTTCCACTTGTGTTTGGCGGCGATGTGCTAGGCGTGCTCGATGTGCAAAGCGATCGGCTGTATGCTTTTAGCGAAGAAGATCGCTTCCTCTTCCAGGCGTTGGCAGATAATATCGCCGTTGCCATGCGGAACGCTGCTCTGTATCGTTCTGAAGTCTGGCGAAGACAGGCGGCGGATAGCTTGCGCGAAGTGGCTGGCTTGCTCTCGGCAGATGTCGATTTGGATCAGGTGCTGACGGCTATTATGACAGAATTGCATCGCAACCTGCCCCTGGATGTGGCTGCGGTTTGGTTACTAGAAGAAGATAACACGTTGGAAGAGGGCGACCCCCCGGCGCTCCACCTGGCTGCTGTGCGCGGCGACAGCCTGTCTGATCTGTACCTTGAAATTGGTTTGAGTCCTGAGGAAGTCCTGGATTTTAATCCTGCAACAGAACTGGGAATTTTGCCCGAACAAGCCTTGGATTGGTTGGCAATTGCTTTAGATGTCGAGCAGCCTATTGTGCGTACAGAGCATTCTTCTTACGACCCGCTAGGCGCAGCGTTAGGCTTTCCGCCCGATTATTCGGCAATCGCCGCCCCCTTGCGGGTAGGGCAGCGCTGTTTGGGCGTGCTGACACTGGCTCATCAGACACCAGGCCGTTACGGCGGAGAAGCACGCGCCATGACCGCCACTTTTGCCAGCTATGCCGCAGTGGCTATTGAGAATACGCGGTTGTATGAAGAAGCCCATGAGCAGGCCTGGGTTTCAACGGTTTTGCTACAGGTTGCCGAAGCAACCCAGTCGTTGACCAACCTGAATGAACTGTTGGAGACAGTGATTCGCATCACGCCCACCCTGGCCGGGGTCAGGGCTTGTTTACTTTATATTCTGGATGAGGATGGCGTTTTTGCGCCTGCGGTTGCATCTGGTTTAAATGCTGAACAGCAGGCCGAGTTTGAACGCTGGCGTTTTGCCTCTGGCGACGCTCCAGCGTTGGATCAACTGCTGGCGGAGCGCCAACCGGTTTTATTGCGCGCCGAAGAAGATCACGAACTGGCCAGCATTCTTCTCCAAGGTCGAGATTCATCTACAACGATTCATTCTGAACTATTGGTATTGGTGCCTTTATTGGCGCATGGCGAGATATTCGGCGCATTTTTGGTGGATTACCACCTGAATCTGCATTCGACCAATGGGGCCGGCCTGGGAACTTTCTTCAACGAGCGTTTGGCAATTATCCAGGGTGTTGCCCATCAGACTGCGATCGCCGTGGAAAATATCCGACTATTGAAATCGCAGAAAGAAGAGGCTTACGTATCTGTCGCTTTGCTGCAAGTGGCGCAGGCGGTGGTCAGTTCCAATGAATTGGAAGAAATCCTGGGCTCGATCGTGCGTATTACCCCAATCCTGGTTGGCGTCCAGCGGGTGGTAATCTTTTTGTGGAACGATGAACATAAAGTATTCCGCATGTCCCAGACTTACGGAATCCGGCGTGACGCGCCTGTGTGTGAATATGCAGTCAGCGAATTCCCATTGCTGGACGCGATTTATGAGAGGGATAGTTTGCTGGCCTATCCTTTGCCGGGCGGAGATGGCGCCTTTGATAACGCCCCAGATGATTGGTCTTTCTTGCTGCCTCCCGACCCCGAAGAAGTCGAGTTGATTCTGGAAGGTCCAGAAAGCTTGCTTTTGGCTTTCCCGCTGTCCGTCAAAGGGCGTGTGCTCGGCGTGATGCTGGTGCAAGAACCGGATTTTACGCTCGTCGATAGCCTGTCGAGCGCCGTCAATGGCAAGCGCTCTCGCAGCAAGCGCCTGGAAATTGTTACCGGCATTTCTCAGCAAGCTGCTCTGGCAATTCAAAACGATATGCTGCAGCGTGAGATGGTCGAGCGCGAGCGCCTGGAACGCGAGATGCAACTGGCGCGCGAGATTCAGTCCACATTTTTACCAGAACGCGTCCCGGAATTGCCAGGTTGGGACCTTAAAGTTCGCTGGCGCACGGCATATGAAGTGGGCGGCGATTTTTACGATTTCTTCGAAATGCCGGGCAATCGCCTGGGCCTGGTAATTGCCGATGTGGCGGATAAAGGGATGCCAGCCGCTTTGTATATGACCCTGGTGCGCACCTTGCTGCGCGCCACAGTGCCGCAAGTCAACTCGCCTGCCGAAGCTTTGCAGCGGGTGAATGATATTCTTGAGCCGGATGCGCCGCGTGGCATGTTTGTCACCCTGGCTTACGCGGTGGTTTCGCTTGATACCGGGCAGGTTGAATTTGCCAATGCCGGGCATAACCCGCCATTATGGGTGAAATCAGAAAACTGCGCCTTGGAACGCCTGGTGCGCGGCGGTATGGCTCTAGGGGTAACCGAAGGCGTTTGTTTTGTCGGGCGGAAGTTCTCCCTGCAACCTGGCGATATGTTGGTGATGTATACGGATGGGGTTACCGAAGCCTTTTCACCGGAGGGCGACCTGTTTGGCGAGGAGCGTTTGTTGGAGGTGATCGAGCAAACGGTGGGATGCCATATCGAAGCCGGGCAGACTGGCAGCGCCGAGGAGATGCTGGAGAGCATCGATCAGGCAGTTGTATCTTTCATGGGCTCTGCTGCTATGTCCGACGACTTGACGTTGCTGGTGATCAAGCGCAAATAAGCAATCGCTATTAAGACGATCACCGGGCGTTTTGACACGCCCGGTGATCTTAAGGAGGGCCACCGGAAGCACAACATGGGGGGGGCATGCTGATCACTTCAATTCGGTGACACGACACCTGATAGTTATACCAGTAAACAGGGAGGGATAGGTGTCGCTTAGTAATAATATATCCTAATAAGATCAAAATTGGATTAATGGGGGGTTAGAAATTCGAGAATAAAATGCAGGGAGAGAAACTCATCTGAGTGTTATTGCCCACCAAATAATGTCAGCCAATCATCGATCTCTTCCTGGCTGAGCGAAGGTTCATCCACTGAACCTTTATCGGGCAGGGTCTCGTCCAACGCTTTGAGCAAGGTTTTTGCAAAATTGTCAGAAGAAAGCACTTGCGCCTGGGCATGGCGTGCAGAAGTCTGCACCGCCAGGTCTGAACTTACCACTGTCCAGTTGCGCGCTTCGCCTGCCAGGCGTTCCAGCTTCTTGCGAATCGCCTCGTCAGCGCTGCTTCCCTGGCGGATAAAGCGCGCTGTTAACAGGCCCAGGTTGCGCGCTCGCACTCCATCAGGGGGAGCATTGTCGAAGAACACTTCTGCTTGCTTGCGGGTTAGGCGACAAAACTCTTGCAACAATTCCAACAAGCGTTGTTCATCATCCACAAGCTCCAGGCTCAGGCCAGGGATTTTAGGGATCAGGTTATGACCGTCGATCAGATAAGGCATGGAGGTATTTTAATGACAAATCAGGTCAACGTCAACGACCCGAAGCACCATTCTCATCTTTCTATAACCGACTTGTGTGGGATTTGGCTTGGAAATGATTCAGGCTTTCGGGAATGGAATTTTGTGCTATCATAACCCCTGTCTTCTAAAGGAGAACCGGTAATGAAGCAGTTTCGCAGAGTCTTCTTCTTCCTTGTATTGAATGTGTTGGTCTCAGCTTGTACGACATTGGCGGTGCTTTACGCCTGGGATCAGTCGCGCGGCCCGCTGCCTAAAGGCTTGCTTCCGCAGGCCTGGACAGCATGGCAAGCTACTCCCACTGCAAACGCCATTACAACGCTGGCCGCCCCTGGCGAAGCGCCGATCCAGGTTTTGCCCACGGATACTTTTATTGCCTACCAGGTGCAGGTTGGCGATACTTTTGCCAGTATTGCTGAACGCTTCAATATATCTGTGGAAGAATTGCTGTCTGCCAACGGGTTCACACAAGACCAGCCGTTGGGCGTTGGAGAGGTTTTGCGCATACCGAGCTATTTGCAAGGCAGCGTCACGATCCAGAATGTGATCGGAGTTGGCGATATAGAAACTGAACGGATTTTACTGAAGCACCGCGGCCAGGGCGAACTCTCTCTTGTGGGATGGCGCATCGAAGATGGCCAGGGGAGAGTGTTCATCTTCCCACAATATCCTCAACTGGTGCTCTTTGGCGGCGGGGCGGTGAATATTTACACCAAAGCCGGTTCGAATTCAGTGGTGGATATGTTTTGGGGGTTAGATAGCGCAATCTGGTATTCAGGGGCGACGGTCACCTTGAAAGATGCCCAGGGAAACGTGCGCGCCGTTTATACGGTGCCATAACTTACTGGTAGTTGAGAGAGGTTCGCAAGATGCCCAATATCGATGAGCAAATTTCGAAGGCCGTGCAAGAAGGGAAATTCAATGACTTGCCTGGCGCAGGTAAACCGGCTCGCCTGGAAGAGAATCCTCTGGTAGACCCAGAATGGCGCCTGGCTTACCACATGCTGCGTGAGAGCGGCTATACATTACCCTGGATAGAGTTACGCAATGCGATTGAGGATGACCTCAACCAGGCGCGGGTGCAATTACAGCAGGCCTGGAATTGGCGCCAATCTGCAGCGCAGCGTGGCGAGCAGCTCTCTGTGGCGCAAGCCGAGTGGCAACGCGCCGTGCAACGTTTTTCTTCTCAGGTTGATGCATTGAACAAACGGATTTTCGATTACAATCTGCAGGCGCCGACCATTCAATTACAGCTCAAGAAACTGATCCTGGAGCGCGAGGTTGAAGGTGTGCAGACAAAAGCCGGTTGATCTGGCGATTATGATATACTGGCGCTGAGGCGTAGTCGATTCATGTCACAAGCACTCTATCGAAAATGGCGACCCCAGAATTGGGATGCAGTCGTAGGCCAGCCGCACGTGGTGGACACCTTACGCAACTCCCTGGCGGCAGGGCGTATTGCGCATGCCTATTTATTTGCCGGGCCGCGCGGCACAGGTAAGACCACCAGCGCTCGCCTGCTGGCCAAAGCGGTTAACTGTTTACACGACGACCTTGCTAAGCGCCCTTGTGGAGAATGCGAGCCCTGTCAGGCGGTCCAGAATGGGCGTTTCCTCGACCTGATTGAAATCGACGCTGCTTCCAATACCAGCGTTGAAGATGTGCGCGACTTGCGCGACAAGATCAACTTCATGCCCAACCTTGGGCGCTATAAAGTATATATTATCGATGAAGTGCACATGCTCTCTACGGCTGCCTTCAACGCTCTCTTAAAGACCCTTGAAGAGCCGCCTGCGCATGCAATTTTTGTCCTGGCGACTACCGAAGTGCATAAAATTCCCGCCACGGTGCTATCACGCTGCCAACGTCATGAATTCCGGCGAATCCCGGTGGTGGATATTGTTAGCCTGCTGAAGCAGATGGCTCAGGAAGAGAAAATTGAAATTGAGGAAGCAGCCCTGACGGCAATTGCCCGCCAATCGACAGGCGCAATGCGAGATGCGATCTCTCTGCTGGACCAGTTGGCCTCTACCGGCCAGGTGATCACCCTGCAGATGGCTCAGGATGTGCTCGGCACAGCCGCCAACCAGGCGGTTTTAGACCTGGTGCGGGCGGTGGTCGAAGGGCAGTCCGGCACCGGATTGGATTGTATCCACCGCGCCTTGGATGCTGGCAGCGACCCTCGCCAGTTTGCCCGCCAGGTGGTTGATTACCTGCGTGATGTGCTGCTGGCGCGCATGGGTAACGCTGATCAAATTGAAGCCTCGGCTGAAACGCGCGCCGAGATGGCTCGCCACGCCCAGCTTTTCAGCGCTCCCGAATTGCTGCGCATGATTCGAGCCTTCAATTTTGCCGCCAATGAAGCGCGCGCTGCCTGGCAGCCGGCGCTGCCCTTAGAGATGGCCTTTGTGGAGGCGTTAGAGAAACCCGGCTTACAAAGCGCATTACAGCCAGCCCCAGCAGCGGTCTCTACCAGGAGCGCGACTGCCCTGCCTGATCCGCCGCCAGTCGCGCCAGGTGTAGCCCCTAAGGTTGAAGCGGCGCCTGTAGAGCATGATCCTCAGGCCACTCAAACGCTGGCTGAATCCTGGCCGCGCATGCTGAAATGGGTGCGTGAGCATAACCCCAACACCTACGGTTTGCTCAATTCGTGCAAATCGCGTTTCATCCGCAACGATGTTTTGATATTGAATTTTGCTAGCGATGTGCTAAAAGAGAAAATGGAAAAGCCTGAAAACGTCGAGATCGTTGTTCGGGCTTTACAGCATGTCTTTCAGCGCCAGATGCAAGTTGAGAGCAAGGTAGACACTGCCCAGCGCGACGCCATTCCACCGGGTGTGGATGAAGATGGTATGGTCGCAGCCGCTTTGCGTGACCTGGGTGGCGAAATTGTTGACATTAAATAAGAAGGAAATTGTATTTACGGAGGTTTAGATGGCGAAAGGTTTTAAAGGCGGCCCCAAAATGCAGAACCCGATGGGCATGATGGGGCAGTTACAAAAATTACAGGAACAGATTCAGGCGACGCAAGCCCAATTGGCGTTAGAAACTGTTACGGCCAGCGCTGGCGGTGGGGTGGTGAAGGTCACGGTTACGGGCGATCAACGCTGCACAGCTATCGAAATCGCCCCAGAAATTCTGGAAGACGGCGATGTCGAGATGTTGCAGGATATGATTTTGACGGCTGTAAATAACGCCCTGGACCAATCCCGCGAGATGGCCGCTGATCGACTCGGGCCGCTGGCGGGCGGTTTGCCTATTTAATGGAAGCCGGCGCTTATGTTGCTGCCCGATTCAGTTCAGAATCTGGTCAATGCGCTGTCGCGCTTGCCGGGCGTTGGCCCAAAAACGGCCTCTCGCCTGGCGTTTTATTTGCTGCGCGCCCCTGAAGATATTTCGAACGACCTGGCTCAGGCCTTATTGCGCATCAAAACCGACACAACCCTGTGCCAGGTTTGCTATAACATTACCTCTGCCGGAAATACGGCTTGCGAAATATGCGCTAACGCCTCACGTGATCAACGCATGATTTGCGTGGTGGAAGAGCCATTGGATGTGTTGGCTTTGGAGCGCACCGGCAGTTTCACAGGCGTTTACCATGTTTTGCACGGCGCTCTTTCACCGATCGAAGGCATTGGTCCCGATCAATTGCGCATCCGCGAACTGGTGTTGCGGGTGCGCGCCGGCGGCGTGCAGGAGATTATCCTGGCCACCAACCCCAGCATGGAAGGCGACTACACCGCCGCATACCTGCGCCAGCAATTGCAGGCGGCAGGGGTGCGGATGACCCGCCTGGCGCGCGGCCTTCCGGTGGGCGGCGACCTGGAATACGCCGACCAGAGCACCCTGCTGCGGGCGCTGTCTGGCCGGCAAGAAATGGATTGAGGTCAGTCCAGGCTGGCTTCTGGCAGTCCTAATTCGGCGTCCGTTTTATCGCCATCTGCAAAGAAGATCGCTTCTCCAAAATCACTCATCAGGTAATTGGCAATAATTTGCTGGGCCTCGGGTGAAACCAGGTATTCAGCAAACTGGCGCGCCCCGGCTACGTTGCGGTTGGGGAATTTCTCGGGATTGATCACAATCACATGATAGTAGTTCATCAGAAACAGGTCGTTCTGATAAAGGATGGCCAGGTTCAGGTCATTTTTATTGCGTAAATAGGTCACCCGGTCTGCGATCGTATAAGCGCCGCGTTCCGAAGCGATGCCCAGGGTCTCTTTCATGATGCGGTAGGTTTCGAAATACCAATCACCGGCTGGTTTGAGCTTGGCCTTTTGCCACAAGAATTTCTCCAGGCGGTTGATCACAGAGTTGTCGGCGCGGGTGGCGAACAGGCTGCGGGCGTTGAAGATCTTTTGGAAAACCTCGTCAATTTTGGTCGAGCCTTGCAAACCGGCAGGATCGTTAGGAGGTCCGACGATGACAAAATCGTTGTGCATCACCAGGCGACGCTCGGAAGCAAAGCCTTTTTCTTCAAATGATGCTTCGGCTGGCGGCGCATGGGAGAGCAGCACATCGGCCAAGCCGGATGAACCCAGTTCGAGCACCTGGTTCGGGTTGACGCGGGTTTCGACTTTCACAGCGATGCCAGTTTTCCTCGTGAAGTCGCTGATCAAGGTGTTTACCAGGCCGGTTTCCATGGTAAAACCGGTGGTTGCCAGGATGATTTCGCCGCTGGACGGGGCGATCGCTGGACCTTCTTCTGTTGCTGGGACTTCAAAGCCAGCATCAGTTGGCTGTGTGTTGTCCACTGCCTGGGTGGCTGGCGGTTGGGTGAGCTCTACGGCTGGCGTGCTGGCAGGTCCAAACTGGCAGGCAGCCAGGCTGACCGCCAGCATCAAAATCAAGAATATCGAGATGTGTTTACGAAGCATACATGTCTCCTTCGGATATGTGCCATATTTGGCTGATGGTTGATTCTACCTCACTTAGATTAGGATTTCTTAATTTGCCTGGCAAGATGACCTGTCGAATCGGTTGTAGAATATAGCATGGTTGGCAGGCAGCCTAGCTTCAACCGGTTATTATCCTTGCCTGGTTCGAAGATTGCGGCTGAGTTCTTCCCTGCCTGCATTAATTGAGGAGAAAGATGAGCCAAAGCAAGCGCCTGTACACAAACCGCACTTACCTGGATGCCTTAGAGGAAACTGTATTGATCTTCGATGGGGCAATGGGCACCAGCCTGCAAACGTTAAATCTGACCCCCCAACATTTTGGCGGGATGGAAACCAATGGCTGTAACGATTACCTGGTGATCAGCTACCCCGAGGTCGTCGAACAGGTGCACCGCTCTTTTCTGGAAGTGGGCGTTGATGTGCTGGAAACGGATACCTTCCGCTCGAACCGCATTACTCTGTCTGAATATGGCTTGCAAGATCGGGTTATTGAGATCAACCGCGCTGCCGCTGCCCTGGCTCGCCGCCTGGCTGACGAATATGCCACGCCTGAGCAGCCGCGCTTTGTCGCCGGGTCGATTGGCCCTTCCGGAAAGCTGCCTTCGGCTGATGATCCTGAACTTTCGGATATTTCTTTCGACGAACTGGTAGATGTCTTTAAGGAGCAAGCGCTTGGATTAATCCAGGGGGGAGTAGATTTGCTGTTGATCGAGACTTCGCAAGATATCCTGGAAGTGCGGGCTGCCATCCTGGGCATTCACCGGGCCTTTGAGCACAGCGGTGTCTACCTGCCCATCCAGGCGCAGGTTACCCTGGACACCACCGGGCGGATGCTGTTGGGCGCCGATATTGCTGCCGCGATGACGATCCTGGAAGGACTGGGGATCGATGTCATCGGTCTGAACTGTTCCACTGGCCCCGAGCACATGCGTGAGCCGATCCGCTTCCTAGGCGAGCAGGCTATCCTGCCGGTTTCCTGCATTCCCAACGCAGGCTTGCCGCTGAACGTCGACGGTGAGGCGGTTTACCCGCTGGAACCACAGCCATTCGCCGAGGCCATGTTCGAGTTTGTCGATAAAATGAATATCAGCGTAGTCGGGGGATGTTGCGGCACCACGCCGGCCCATCTGAAAGCCCTGGTTGAGAAATTGGGCGGCGCGCCGGCCACTCGCCGCAAACGCCCGCCGCGCCCGCAGTACATCACACCGCGCCTGGCCTCCGCCATTCAGGCTACCTCCATGCAGCAAACCCCACCGCCTTTGCTGATTGGCGAGCGCTGCAACGCCCAGGGCAGCCGTAAATTCAAACGCTTGCTCCTGACTGGGGATTTCGATACGATTCTGGAACTGGCTCGCGAACAGGTACAGGGCGGCGCTCATGCGATCGATATTTCGGTAGCAGTCACCGAAAACCCGGACGAGAGCGACCTGATGGCCAAAGTGGTGAAAAAGCTTGCTTCGGGCGTAGAGGCCCCTTTGGTGATCGACACGACAGAGGCCGATGTCATGGAAGCCGCTTTGAAGATTGCTCCAGGGCGCTGCTTGTTAAACTCTACCCATTTGGAAAGCGGCCCCGAGAAGGCAGCCCGGGTATTTGCCCTGGCGAAAACCCACCATGCTGCTGTGCTGGTACTGACGATCGATGAAAAAGGTATGGCCAAGACTGCACAGCACAAGCTGGAAGTTGCCCGGCGCATCCATGATATGGCGGTCGATCAGTTTGGCCTCGCTCCGCAAGCATTGGTGTTCGACACGCTAACTTTCACCCTGGCGACCGGCGATCCGGAATTTTCAGCTTCAGCCATCGAAACCATCGAGGGCATCCGCCTGGTCAAGCGAGAATTGCCTGGTGTGCTGACCTCTCTGGGGGTGAGCAATGTTTCCTTTGGGCTAAGCCCGGCAGCCCGTCCGGTTCTGAACAGTGTCATGCTCTATCATGCTGTCCAGGCTGGCTTAGATATGGCGATTGTTAACCCGGCGCATATCACCCCCTATGCTGAAATTCCCGCCGATCAGCGCCAACTATCTGAAGAATTGATCTTCAATCGCCGCCCCGATGCTTTGCAGCGCTTTATCGAGTATTTCGAATCGGCTGACCTGAGCGCCGGACAAAGCGACACAACTGCCGATCCTACGGCGGACATGACGCCCGAACAGCGCCTGCATTGGCGCATCCTCCACCGCCACAAAGATGGCGTAGAAGCCGATATCGACGAGATACTCGCCCGCCCCAGGCAACACTCCCGCCACCAGGCGGCGGTCGAAGTCTTGAACACGGTTCTCTTGCCAGCCATGAAAGAAGTGGGCGATCGTTTCGGGGCTGGTGAATTAATTTTACCGTTTGTGTTGCAATCGGCTGAAGTCATGAAGAAGGCTGTGTCGCATGTCGAGCAGTTTCTGGAACGCAAAGAGGGCGCCAGCAAAGGCGTTGTGGTGCTGGCAACGGTGTATGGCGATGTGCACGATATTGGTAAGAATCTGGTCAAGACGATCTTATCCAATAACGGTTATACGGTCTTTGATTTAGGGAAACAAGTTCCCGCCGAGACGATCATCGCCAAGGCCATCGAGGTCAATGCTGATGCGATCGGCCTGAGCGCGTTGCTGGTAAACACCAGCAAGCAGATGCCGTTGATAGTCAATGAACTGCAGCGCCGTGGTTTGAAATATCCGGTTTTGGTGGGCGGGGCGGCGATTAACCGCCGCTTTGGCTGGCGGATTTTGTTCACCGAAAATGGCAGTTTGTATGAGCCGGGGGTATTCTACTGCAAAGACGCTTTTGAAGGCTTATCCACCATAGATGCCTTGACCCAGCCAGAGCAGCGCAAGCCCTTACTGGATCGCCTGCGTCAGGACGCACAGCGCGAGTTAGCGCGCTCTGCCAGTTCCAAGACACCCAGCGCCAGCCTGCAGCGCTCCAGCTTGCCACCCGCCGCAGCGATTCCCGTTGCGCCGGGTTGGGGGGCTCGCACGGTGCGCCAGATGCCCCTGGAACTGGTTTTCCAGCACCTCTTCAAAAACGAATTGTTTCGCCTGTCGTGGGGCGCTAAGAACACCCATGGCGAAGAGTGGCAGCGCTTACAGGCCGATTTCGAAGAACGCTTACAGCGCATGCAGCGCCAGGCGCTGCGCGAGAACTGGCTCAAGCCGCAAGGAGTGTATGGTTACTGGCCGGCCCAGGCGGATGGCAACGATCTGGTGGTGTTCGATCCGGCCAGCCTGGGCAGCCGCCAGCCGCTCGAACTGGCACGCTTTCGCTTCCCTCGCCAGCCCGGCGGCGAGAATCTATGCCTGGCCGATTACTTCGCGCCGCTCGCATCGCCCGGGATGGATGTGGTTGCTTTGCAGGTGGTCACGGTTGGACAGCAGGCGACAGAGCGCTTTGATCGCTTACAGGCCAGCGGCGATTATACCGAAGCGTATTTCTTGCATGGCCTTTCGGTGCAAACCGCCGAAGCGACTGCCGAATATCTGCACCGCCATATTCGCCGTGAACTCGGGCTGGCGGAAGGGCAGGGGAAACGCTATTCGTGGGGTTACCCGGCCGTTCCGGAATTGGCAGACCATGCGCTGGTATTCAATCTTTTGCCTGCGCAAAGTGAACTCGGTATGGGCTTGACCAGCGCCTACCAGTTGCTGCCTGAGCAGTCCACCGCGGCGATTGTGGTGCACCATCCGGCGGCTAAATACTTTAGCGTCGGCGAGAGCCGGGTCGATCAATTGTTGAAAGATTAAGGTGGGTTGTTTATTCAGGCGCCTGGATACCCTGTTCGATCAGTAAACTTCTGAACTTCTCAGCGCTGACCCCGGCCATATCGCAGGCTTTCTCGATGTTCAGCAAATGGCGGCGGTACAGGTCAATCGCCATTTCACGCCGGATGTCCGCTGAGCTTGGGGCTGGCATGGTTGGCAGGGCGTCTTGTGAACCGAACTCGATCAACCCGCGCAGGCGGGGCAGCGCCTGGCGCGCGGCAAGCTGCACCATACCGGTGCGAATTTCGTGACCAAAAACGATCAACAGGAAAGTTTCTGGGTTAACCAGGGCGGAATACACGCTGTGGCGCTCGCCTTCGAAATAGTTCAACCGGAATGAGGCGGCTTCGCCGATGGCGGATGCCATGCCCGTTGAACTGACTATGTTATTGGCAGCCGTTTTCGCCAGCGTCGGGATATCCAGTTCTTCAGTAAAACCTTTGATAGCCAGCAGCCTGCCTGCCAGATCGACCAACAGCACACAACTGGCGTTCGATTCGGCTCGCAATCCGGCCAACAGCAGGCCGATTTCGTCCATCTCGCTATCCGAATATGATTGAGTCGCAGTGTCCATTTCGACATTCGGAAGCGCGGTATTGTCAAGGTTTGTGCGGGTTGTTTCACGCCATACAATGGTCAACAATTCGCCCGGGTGATAGGGCTTGGTAATAAAATCACTCGCCCCACGCCGCAAGGCCTGGATGACGATCTCGGTTGCCGGATAGGCGGTGATGATCACCACTGGCGTGCCCAGGTATTGCTTTTGGATCTCATCCAGTAAATCAAGCCCATCCATGCCCGGCATTGCCAGGTCAGCCAGCACCAGGTCGAAATTTTCTTCGGCCATCTTGTCCAACGCTTGAAGGGCGCTGTTTACGGTTGTCACATGATAGTTATGCAAGCCTAGCATCAGGCTTAGCGCATCGCAGGTGGTTTGGTCGTCATCGACAACCAATAAGCGCGCCTTTTCTGTCATTTATGACCCTCCGGCAACGAACAAATTTCATTTGATAATTTGTCTAATTATACAGCCCAGTGAGGTATACTCAAGGGGAATTTTTGTACTGGAGCAGGCATGTCGGTTATTTTTGCGCAAGAGATGCTGGTTTTGTTTGCTATCCTGGCGATTGGCTCCTGGTTGGGGCAGCGCTCGATCGCAGGCCTTTCTTTGGGCTCTGCCGGGGTGTTGTTTACAGCTTTGGTATTCGGGCATTTTGGCGTCACGGTGCCTAAAGCGGTGATGGAATTGGGGCTGCTGCTGTTTGTGTATGCCGTTGGTTTGCAGGCAGGGCCGCGTTTTTTCCGCACCTTTCGTCGCCATGCGATCCAGTTCGCGGTAATTGCCGGGGGTATGGCTGGGGTGGGGGCGCTTTCCGCCATTGCGGTCGGTTTATGGTTGAAGTTACCCTTTGAATTGACCGCCGGGCTCTATACCGGGGCGCTCACCTGCACACCGGCGCTGGCTGCAGCCATCGATGTCGTCGAGCGCCTGGCGCCGGGGGGGAGCGCTGCTGTTTCGGTAGGCTATGGGATTGCCTATCCGTTCAGCATGGTCGGCGTGGTGCTGCTAATCCAGACTTTGCCGCGTTTATTGCGCAAGGACTTGAAGGCGGAGGAACAGCGCTGGTTGCAGGAACGGCAGAGCGAAGCGCCCGACTTGCAGGCCCGCCAGTTTCTGATCAGCAATGCCAATTGCCATAATAAAACAGTTAGCGCTATCAACCCCCACCGCATGACCCTTGCGAATATCTCGCGCATCAAGCGCGGCGAGCAGGTATTTGCCGCCAAGCCGGATTTCATTCTGCAATTGGGCGATATTGTTATGGTGGTTGGCTCGCCGAATGAATTGGAAAAGCTGGCACTCATCCTGGGCAAAGAAACCCACGAACGCATGGATGTCAACGCTGATGTGCTGAGCGTGGATGTCGAAGTGACCGAAGAGTCGCTGACCGGCAAAACCCTGGCTCAGATGCGCATGTGGGAGCGTTACACGGTGGTGATTACTCGCATTCGTCGCCAGGGACTTGAAATTGTCCCAACCGGCAACGTCACGCTGGAGATGGGCGACTATATCCGCGTGGTCGGCGATAAAACGGCTGTGCAGGCATTTGTGGAACTGGTGCACGGCCAGCCTCACAAGGCGGAAGAAACCCAGATGCTGCCTTTTTTGGTTGGTTTACTGCTTGGCATTGCCTTGGGGGCGATTCCACTCAACTTGCCCAACGGCTTGCAGATTAAGCTGGGCAGCGCGGGAGGAGCCTTCCTGGTCAGCCTGTTGGTCGGCCACTTTGGACGCATCGGGCCGTTGCGCCTGTACGCTCCGGCGGCAGCCAAGAATCTCTCGCGTGAGTTGGGGCTGATGCTCTTCCTGGCAGGCGCCGGAGTCAATGCTGGGGCGCACTTTGTCGCAGTGTTGCAGGAACAAGGTCCGCGCCTGCTTTTTGGAGGCGCAATTATCACAATTCTTTCGGCTGCAGCTGGATTGGTGATCATGGTTTACTTCTACCGCATGAACTTGCTGGCTTGCATGGGGGCGTTATCTGCCGGAATGACCAACCCGCCTGGCCTGGGGGCTGCTAATGCTCAGACCACAACCGACTTGCCCACACTTTCGTATGCCAGTGTTTATCCGGTGGCTTTGATCTTTAAGATCATTGTGGCGCAGTTTCTGGTGGAAATTTTGCGGCGTGTACTGATATAGCGCGCCGCCCACTGGGAGGGTACCCTTGGATACCAAAGCAGATAACCCAATCCATTTATTGCCAGACCAGGTCTCTGAAGCGGTGGTGCGCGCCTATTTCGAGCTCTGCCATCTGAAACAGTTGTTCCGCCAGGGGTGGCTGCGCCGGGGCTTGCCGCGTGAGCGCTGCGAAAGCGTGGCCGAGCATAGTTTTGGAGTGGCGCTGCTGGCCTTGTGGCTCTCCAGCCATTTCCCCGAACTGGACCTCCTCAGGTTGGTCAGCATGGCCCTGGTGCACGATTTTGGCGAAGTTTACGCAGGCGATATCGTCCCGGGAGATGAAGTGACGGCGCAAGAGAAATACCGCCGCGAGTATGATTCGGTGCAACGTGTATTTGGCGCCCTGCCGGATGGGGAGCGTTACATTGACCTGTGGCTAGAGTTTGAAGAAGGTCTTTCGAAGGAGGCGCTTTTCTTGCGCCAGCTTGACCGCCTGGAAATGGGCCTGCAAGCCAGCGTCTACCAACGCCAGGGGTTTCCCGGAATGGGTGAATTTCAGGCTTCTGCTTTTCAGGCTTTGCAAGAGCCGAGGCTGGTGGAATTGTTGCAAGCTGCAACCGGAGATTCGTAAATTCTCTAAGGACAAACCGCAAGCGAAGGATCTTCAGAGCGAACCACAACCCTCGCATGCCAGTTGATTGTATTAAATTTAAAAAATCTGCTATGAAAAATCGCTGGATCGGAATACTATTGGGAATCATTTTCTCGTTTGCGTGCGCCATGCTGCCGTTGCAGGCCATCGAAGTGCAGCCTGGAGAAACGTTGCCCTCCGAAAACGCCACCCTGCCAGCGATATTCACTGCCACATCCCCGGAGACGTCCTCCGCGCGACCTACGCAGGCGCTGCTCCCGCCAGCGCAGCCATCAGGCGCCTTGATCGATCCACAAGACCTGGAATACCTGGGCGCTTTTCGCCTGCCTGAAGGGCGTGAACGCCCTTATACTTTCG
>JAGUYW010000047.1 GCA_020061105.1 Anaerolineales bacterium
CTGGCGCCGGGAAGTGATCCGCCTGGCAGCGCTCCCGCCAGGCGGGCGCTTGCTAGATCTGGGCGCCGGGACAGGCGACCTGGGGCGCGAAGCGCGGCGGCAGAACCCCGCCTGCCAGGCAATTGCCGCCGATTTCACGCTTGAAATGATGCGCGTCGGACGCCAGAACTTGCTCACTACTCCCCAGGCCCAGGCAGAGCGCCTGGAATGGTCTGGCGCAGATGCCCTGCACCTGCCCTTCCCGGATGGGTTTTTCGATGCCGTGGTATCTGGTTTTTTACTGCGCAATGTGACCGATTTATCGCGCAGCCTGGCTGAACAATTCCGGGTTCTCAAACCTGGCGGGCGGATTGTGGCGCTCGATACCACCCCGCCGCCGCGCTCTGTGCTAACCCCGCTGATCGACTTTCACCTGCACACCATCATCCCGACGGTCGGGCGGATACTCACCGGGCAATCTGATGCTTACCAATACCTGCCAGATACAACCCAAAATTTCTTGCCGCCTCAGCAGTTAGCCGCCCGATTGATGGCAGCCGGCTTTTCTTCCATTGGGTACCAACGGCGTATGTTTGGTACAATCGCCATCTATTGGGGAACAAAACCAGACCCTGGAGCGAACAACCGGTGAGACGGCAGACTCGATGGCTGAACCCATGACCAACAACGCCCGCCAGGCATCAGCGAGCGAAGAACAGATCGAGACCAGCCAACGCCGGCTGGTGGTAGGCATCAGCGGGGCGTCTGGCGCCATCCTGGGCATTCGCCTCCTGGAAGTGCTGCACCAGACCAATATCGTCACCCACCTGGTGCTTTCGCCGGCAGCGCGTCAGACTATCCGCGATGAAACCGATTACACCGTGGAACAGGTCCAGGCGCTGGCAGGAGTCAACTATCGTTACCACGATATCGGCGCCAGCATCGCCTCTGGATCCACAAAAACCCTGGGAATGGTGGTCATCCCTTGCTCGATCAAGACCCTCTCGGCCATTGCCAATAGCTATGCAGCCGATTTACTGACGCGCGCTGCGGATGTTACATTGAAGGAAGGTAGACCACTGGCGCTGGTGGTGCGCGAGGCGCCTTTGCACAGCGGGCATCTGCGCTTGATGAAATTAGCCGCTCAGGCGGGTGCAATTATCTTTCCGCCTGTCCCGGCTTTCTACAACCGCCCTGCCACCATCGATGAAATGATCGACCAGATTGTGGGACGCATTCTGGCGCGTCTGGGAATTGAGAACGATCTCTACACCGCTTGGGATCAGCAAAAATGAACGCCCCACATACCCTTCACCCATCCGAAGAACGCGACCTGGATAAAGCCGCTCGTTGCGGAGAACCTTCCTATGTCTGGCGCGCTGGACAAGAAAGGCGCTTGCAGATGATCTTGCAAGCCGCCGGCGGAAAGGTGCAGGGGCGATTGTTGGAGAACGGCTGTGGCGTGGGCATGTACGCCAGGCGCTTGGCAGCTCACGCCGGCCAGGTTACCGGCCTGGAATATGATTTCGAAAGGGCGCTGCAGGCCCGCGAAGCCACTCAGGACTTACCTGGCGCAGCCGTATTGTGTGCTGCCGGTGAATTTCTCCCTTTCCCCGACAACAGCATGAACTTCATCCTCAGCCATGAGGTGATCGAACACGTCCAGGATGATCGTTTGGCGGTCAGCGAGATGGTGCGCGTTTTACAACCAGGCGGACGCATCGCCCTGTTTGTCCCCAATCGCGGCTACCCGTTCGAGACGCATGGGATATACTGGCGTGGCAACTATCGCTTTGGTAATATCCCTTTGGTGAACTACTTACCGCGCCGCTGGCGCGACAGGCTGGCCCCCCATGTACGAATGTATAGTCAAAACGACCTGCGGCGGTTATTCGATGGCCTGCCCGTACGGTTGGTCAGGCAACAGGTAATCTTCGGCGCTTACGATAACATCATTGCGCGCTGGGCGCGCCTGGGGAAAGCCTTGCGCTTTTTCTTGCAATGGCTGGAAAAAACCCCCTTGCAACATCTCGGGCTATCTCATTTTTGGGTTATCGAGAAACTCTAGTCCAGCGGCGCCTTGAAATCGTAAATTCCTTCTTGTACACCCCAGCGCCGGCCGCAACCCGGACAGTCCAGGCTGTTAGTACCTTCCGTCAATGGGGAATGGCGGCATTCCGGGCAGCAAAAGAATGCTCCTTTCACAGCCATCGGGGAATCGCCCACAGTCTGGGCTTTGACGAACACGCTGGGGGTCAACTGCCACCAATCACCGCTCCATTGAGCAAGCGCATCCAGCCCAACCAAAAAACGCAGCGGCAGCCAGCGTTTCAGCAGGCCAATCCGAAAATGCGAAACGGTCAACTGGCGCTGAACAGAAAAACCGCCTGCCTTCAGCCAACCGCGCACCGCCTGGGGGTGAAAATCGAAGTTGAGCGCTGCAAACTCGACCGCTTGCAAATCAAACGGGCTCCAAGACTGTCGCCTCAGTAAATAACGCAAAATCGCCTTCAAATTCTGTTTGTTGGCAAATTCCAGGATGAAACAGGCTTGTGATTGCAATACCCGGCGCGTCTCGGTTAATGCCCGTTGTGGGTCGATCATATGGTGCAGGGTGCGGATCATCGTGGCGGCATCGAAAAGGCCATCCACAAAAGGCAGGCGATAAATATCAGCCGCCACATACAGATATCGCTCGTGCGCCCCCAAAGCCTGGCGCGCCAGCCGCAGTTGGGTGCGCGAATAATCTAGCAAGACCACCCGCTCAAAGCCGGCGTAACGTGGCGTGTTGCGCCCCGCCCCAGCTCCTAGTTCGAGCAGCAATTTTCCCGAAACCGGCAGAAGCCGCCGCAGGGCGACGGCTTCTGCCTGATCTTCATAATCTCGCCCACCGTGCTCCCAGAAAGATGCCTGGTAATCTGAGCCTTCGTAATCGATGACCGGTGGGCGGTCAGAATGAGAGGCGCCGCTCATTCGAATTTGCTGCCATTATAGCCACGCCCGAGGCCTCGATAGTGAAAGCCCAGCCGGTGCATAATTTCAGGCTCATAAATATTGCGCCCATCGAAAACGACTGGTTGGCGCATCAGGTCGTGAAGTTTTTGTAAGTCAATTTGCTTGAATTCATTCCACTCCGTAACCACCATGACCGCATCAGCACCTTCAGCCGCCTTGTAGGCGTCAGCGCACATTTTCACACCGGGCATAATCGGTTCAGCGACCATCATCGCTACCGGGTCATAGGCCTGTACCGAGGCGCCGGCTTCGATCAAGGCGTTGGCAATATCCAGCGCCGGGGCGTCGCGCATATCATCGGTATTGGGTTTAAAAGACAGGCCAAATAAACCAATGATTTTTCCTTGCAAATCGCCAAGCATCTCTTTCAAGCGAGTGACAGCCATGGGGCGGCGGTCATTATTGATATCCATCACTGCGTACAGCAATTGCGGGTGGCGTCCTTTGTCGGCTGCCATATAAGCCAACGCTTTGACATCTTTGGGAAAGCACGACCCGCCATAGCCCAGGCCGGCATCCAAGAACATCGGCCCAATGCGTTTATCATAGCCCATCCCCACCGCCACCTCTTTTACATCCGCCCCCAGGGCTTCGCAAATATTGGCGATCTCATTGATGAACGAGATTTTCGTAGCCAGAAAAGCATTGGAAGCATATTTGATCATTTCAGCGGTACGAAGATCGGTGAGCACAATCGGCGCACGCAGCGGCAGGTGCAGTTGCGCCACCATTTCAGCCGCATCAAGATCTAGCGACCCCAGTACAGTGCGGTGCGGCTGCATAAAATCGCTGATCGCTGAACCTTCACGCAAGAACTCGGGACATGAAACCACTGAGAAAGGAATCGCTTGAGGTTGGGCTTTGCGGATGATATCTGCCACCCAGTCTCCGGTGCCTACAGGCACGGTCGATTTATTGACAATTATCAGGGGAGCTTTCATAGTTTTGGCGACTGTTTCGGAGGCTTGCGCCACATAACGCAAATCGGCTTCGCCATCCACTCCCGATGGGGTGCCGACGGCGATAAAAACGAATTGCGTGCCATCCAAGCCCTCCTCATAAGAGGTAGTAAAAGAAAGTCGCCCGGCGCGCATATTCCGTTCGACCAGTTCTTTCAACCCTGGCTCATAGATCGGCATCTCGCCTTTTCGCAGCATTTCCACCTTATTTTCAGCGATATCCAGCGCGATAACGCGATTGCCCAAATCCGAAAAACAAGCCGCTGTCACCAGGCCGACATAGCCGACGCCAATCACACAAATTTGTTTCATATTTGCCTCTCCTAAAAACGAACCAGATTTTCCTGCCAGCCCTGGTAGCTGGCAATACCCACCCTACCCGGACTCGCGCCTGCCAATCTTACCATAAACCATAGCGAATGTCATATTGAAAAGATAACCGTCATATTTCAAGTATGATCTCTGTCACTTGTGAATTCGCCAAAAACAGTCTAAAATATTAGAGATAAATCCTATCCGTAAAACCAACAAAGGGAGTTTTACAAATGCAAATTACTCGTCAAGCTGATTATGCGGTACGCGCCGTTTTGTACCTGGCTCAATTAGGCCCAGACCAGCGAGCAGCAACAAGCCAAATTGCCCAAGAGCAGCGGATTCCCCCCTCTTTCTTGGCAAAAATCGTCTCGCAGCTTTCCGTAGCCGGTCTCCTGCAAACCTCACGCGGCGCCAGAGGCGGCGTTTCATTGGCAAGAGACCCGCAAAATATTTCAATTCTCGAGGTTGTTGAAGCCATCGATGGTCCGATCTTGCTCAACGAATGCGTTTCGAATAGCGGTGTGTGCATGTTTGGCGATACCTGCCAGATCCGACCATTATGGTGCGATGCCCAGGCCGGCCTGGTAGACCGCTTGCGCCAAACAACTTTCGACAACTTTATTAACCATAATGGGCAGCCGCCCCTGGCTGCCTGATCGATCGCGCTCGTTACGACGCCTTTTTATAACATAGAGACATTCTACAACGGCCAGGTTGTAGAATGTCTCTATGTTTAATGCTCCCGAATAGCGTATAATCTAAATCGTCCTGAACACCAGGGCTTCAAAAAACGATCTTCTAAAAAACATGGAGGCGAACATGTCCGAACCGCGTGTTGTGCGTGCCCCGCGCGGCGTGCAGCGAACCTGCAAGTCCTGGCTAACTGAAGCCGCCTATCGTATGATCCAAAACAACCTCGATCCCGATGTGGCCGAACGTCCACAAGACCTGGTGGTTTACGGTGGACGCGGCCAGGCAGCCCGCAATTGGGAAGCCTTCGACGCTATTCTACAATCCTTACGTGAACTAGAAGATGACGAGACGCTCTTGGTGCAATCCGGCAAACCAGTGGCAGTATTTAAAAGCCACCCCGATGCGCCTCGCGTCCTGATCGCCAACTCCAACCTGGTTCCTTTCTGGGCAACCCAGGGCTACTTTGACCAGCTATCAGCCAAAGGGTTGATTATGTACGGCCAGATGACCGCCGGATCGTGGATTTATATTGGCACACAGGGTATCTTGCAAGGCACCTATGAAACGCTTGCATCTTTAGCCCACCAACGCGGTTGGCCATCGCTGAAAGGAAAGTTTGTGCTCACTGCTGGCCTGGGCGGCATGGGCGGGGCGCAACCCCTGGCGATTACGATGAATGAGGGCGTTGGCCTTGTAGTGGAGGTTGACCCGCAACGCGCTCGCCGCCGCCAGGAGATCGGTTATGTTGACCTGGTGGTAGACACCCTGGAAGAGGCCATGACATTGGTAGAAGAGGCGCGCGAGCAGGGCCTGCCGCGCTCCATTGGTCTGGTAGGCAACGCCGCTGATATTTATCCTGAACTGGTCATCCGTGGCGTCATTCCCGATGTGGTCACCGACCAAACCCCGGCCCACGATGTCCTGATGTATGTGCCATCCGGACTGAGCCTGACGGCCGCCGAAAGCATGCGCCAGGAAGATCCCGAAGAATATGCTCGCCGCTCGATGCAATCGATGGCGCGCCATATCGAAGCCATGCTGGCTTTCCAGAAAGCCGGGGCAGAGGTTTTCGATTATGGCAACAATTTGCGCCAACGCGCCTATGATTATGGTGTAAAAGAGGCTTTTAATTTTCCCGGCTTTGTGCCGGCTTACATCCGCCCCTTGTTTTGTGAAGGCAAAGGCCCCTTTCGTTGGGTAGCCCTTTCAGGCGACAAAGAAGATATCTACCGCACCGATGAAGCGGTAATGGAATTGTTCCCCGATAACACCAATCTCCACCGCTGGCTGCAACTGGCGCGCCAAAAAGTGCCCTTCCAGGGGCTGCCTGCGCGCATCTGTTGGTTGGGCTACGGTGAACGCGCCAAAGCCGGTCTAAAATTCAATGACATGGTGGCGAAAGGCATTGTCAAAGCCCCAATTGTGATCGGCCGCGACCACCTGGACGCCGGCTCAGTCGCCTCGCCCAACCGTGAGACCGAAGGAATGCGCGATGGCTCCGACGCAATTAGCGATTGGGCCATCCTGAATGCCATGATCAACGCTGTGGGAGGCGCCACATGGGTTTCTTTTCATCATGGCGGTGGAGTAGGGATCGGTTACAGCCAACACGCCGGGCAAGTGATCGTCGCCGATGGCACTCCAGAAGCAGCCCGGCGGTTGGAACGCGTCTTGACCAGTGATCCTGGTATGGGCGTGGTACGGCATGCAGACGCTGGCTATGAAATCGCCATCGAAGCAGCCAAAAAGCACGGTATCAAAATCCCTATGCTCAAGTAAAATAAAGATGATGGAAGGTCGTCAACTCAGCCAGTTCCGTATCGAATACCTGCTTGGACGCGGCGCATTTACTGAAACATACCGGGCGGTGGATACAGTGCGCCGCCGCCCGGCAGCCCTCAAGCTGTTGCGACTGGATGAAGAGCAAGACCTGCCCAATATCGTCCAGCAAGCGCGCCTGGCTTCCGACCTGGTGCACCCACACCTGGCCTGGGTTTGGGACGCCGGCGAAGCAGATGGGGAATATTTTATTGCCGAACGCTTCGTCGATGGCGCTTCACTGGCTGAGATGATCGCCGCGGTTGGCCCAATCCCCTGGCAAGAGGCTCTTGAAATCATCCAGCATATTGCCCAAGGGTTGGATTTTGCACATGAACGCAAATGGGCGCACGGACACCTGACCCCCAAAAATATCCTGATCAGCCACGATCAAGGCGCTGTGCTGACCGACATCGGCCTGGCCTACGCCTTGCGCACCAACGGCATCCCGCTCAACGAACCGGCTTATAGCGCCTCTGAAATCTGGCAAGGTTATTCGCCCAGCCCTGCCAGCGACCAATATGCCCTGGCATGTATCCTGGTAGAAATGCTGACCGGTCAGCCGCTCTTCGCTGGCGAATCGCCCGACGAGATTCGAAACAAACACCTGGCTGGCCTGGAGCTTTTACCAGGCGGCCTGCCATGGGAGACGGTTCCAGCGCTGCGCCGCGCCCTGGCGCGCATTCCCGGAGGGCGCTATCCCACAATGGTTGAATGGAGTGAAGCGCTGACGCGCCAGGCCGTGAATCTCGCCGAATCTTCAGAAGAGCAAGCTCGGCGCTCCAGCGCTGCCCTGGCATGGCGCGAAGTTCAGGAAAAGAAGCGCAGCCAGGCAGAGGAGAACACTCGCCTGGCTGCCTTGGAACAGGCGCGCCGTGAAATCGAGCAACAGATCAACCAACCGCCTCCCGCCCCCCCGGCAGGGTTCGAAGTTGACGAAACAACACCGGCAAGTACTGCGACCAACTCCAGCCCTCTCCTGGAAGTCGAAGACCTCGATATCCCTGAGTTCGCCTCCGGGCGCGAAGAGCTGCCCCAACGGCGTTCTCGCAGACGCAGCACGTGGAGTGGGTGGTGGTTAGTATTGGCAGGCATTATCCTCCTCTTCTTGGTTCTGGGCGGCCTGTGGATCGCCAACCGCCAGCAAGACAATTCGTTCTTTCCATCCACAACAACACACACCGCCACGATACCCAGCGCCACATTCGCGCCGAGCGCAACCGCACAACCTACCCAAACATTGACCCCAACCGATACGCTCACGTTCACTCCCACCGCCACACAAATCCCAACCGCCACATCTACATTAACTATCACGGCTACTGTCAGCCCCACGATTACTCTGACGCCTACACAAACGCTCACGTTTACGGTAACTCGACCGCCGGTTACACTAGCAGGAACTGATTCGTTCTCACAGCCAGTACCCCCTACTTTGACCCCCTGAATAACTGATATGAGTCTCACTTCCCCCTTGATGAAAGCCCCACTTGGTTGGTTTATCGCCGCACTCGCCGCTGCGATCCTGGTTGCCGCAGCCGCGCCTCTTGAAAAGACGCTGGGCATGAACGCCCGCCTGGTCTATCTGCACGGCGCCTGGGTGTGGACAGCATTGTTATCCTTTGCCATCGCAGCCCTATGCGGCGGTCTGGCATTGCTCACCCGCAAAGAAGCGCTCCATCAATGGTCGCGTGCCCTCGGGCGCAGCGGGTTATTTTTTTGGATCACATTTCTGCCGATGTCTTTGGCGGTAATGCAGGCCAATTGGAACGGCTTGTTCCTGGACGAACCGCGCTTTCGCACGCCGCTGAACCTGGCAATTGTGGCCTTGCTGCTGCAAATTGGGCTGGTTTTCTTTCCCATTGCCTGGAATTCGCTGGCGAACCTGGCTTTTGGGATCAGCGTTTTTGTTGTGATGAACCGTGTGGAAACCATCCTGCACCCCAATTCCCCGATTTTCAATTCACAGGCCAGAAATATCCAGTACTTCTTTATCGCTCTGTGGCTGCTGCTGGCGATAGCTGCCTGGCAACAAGCGCGTTTCTGGCTTCAACTCTCCAATAGAAGGAGTCAACCCTCGTAATGGTAGAAAACTCAAAACGCTGGCTTACCGCGCCTGGAATCTGGTTATTGGTAATCCTGGGATTGATGGCGCTGCTCACCGCACTGGGGCCAGCTGAAAAATCCCTGGGCAGCAATGTCCGGGTCGTTTACCTGCATGGCGCCTGGGTGTGGACCGCCCTGGCAGCTTTCTGTGCGGCGGGCCTGGCGGGCGCCCTGGCCTTGCTCTTCCGGCAGGCTGCGATGCATCGTTGGTCGCTCGTTCTGGGGCGCACCGGTTTACTGTTCTGGATCAGCTATCTGCCCATCTCGATGTGGGCGATGCAGACCAACTGGAATGGCCTGTTCCTGGCAGAGCCGCGATGGCGACTGGCAGTGGTCTTTGCGGTTGGCGGCTTGATGGCGCAAGTCGGCCTGAGCCTGGTCAATAAACCCGCCTGGACTTCTGCAATCAACCTGGTTTACATCCTCATTTTGTTTCTGGCTTTGCAAAACACGCCCAATGTCATGCACCCCCCTTCACCCATTTTGAATTCCGATGCGGCCCGTATCCAATTCTACTTTATGGCACTGGTTAGTTTGACACTCCTGGCCGCCTGGCAGGTTGCCCGCTGGCAAATCCAGCGCATTCCTTCTCCAATCAAAGTTCGAGGCGTTACCAAGAATCCGTATTGAACCATCGCCTGCCAACCCAAATAACCTTCTTCGTCCTCGCCCGCATCTTATTGAACACCTGCCTGCGGATGTTTTACCCTTTCCTGCCGGTCTTTGCCCGCGGCTTGGGGGTTGATCTGGCGGTCGTTTCGCGCGCCCTGGCGCTGCGCTCCGCAGCCGGCTTTTTAGGTCCGTTCTTGGCCTCCTTTACAGACGCCTACGACCGGCGCCTCGGCATGGCGCTCGGACTGGGGCTGTGTGCAACAGGAATGGGGTTGATCGGCCTGTGGCCTGGATTCCTGTCCTTTGCTATCGGCCTGACCTTAGGCGCTCTCGGCAATATCCTGTTCGTGACTGCCATGCAGGCCTACCTGGGCGAACGCATCCCCTATCAGCGCCGCGGTCTGATCGTAGCCTTGACCGAGTTAAGCTGGTCAGGCAGTTTTTTCATCGGCGTTCCCCTGGTGGGGTTGCTGATCGCCAGCTATAGCTGGCAAACGCCCTTCCCGATCCTGGCCGGATTATGCCTGATCATGCTGGCCATGCTGGCGATTTTTCTGCCCAAAAGTCCATCCCAAACCCCTGGCAAAACCACAGCCTGGCGCAGCTTATGGTCGGTGTTTTCGTGGCCGCCTGCCCTGGCTGGCTTGCTTGTCGGCGCCTCCATGAGCTGCTCGAATGAACTGATCAGCGTTACCTTCGGTGTGTGGATCGAAGATAACTTCAGTGTGCAAATCGCGGCCTTAGCGATTGCATCGGTGGTAATTGGACTATCAGAACTTCTAGGAGAAGGTTTTTCGGGCGGGTTTACCGACCGCTTAGGCAAAGGGCGCGCCGTGCAGTTTGGGCTGATGTTGAACACTCTGGGTTTATTGGCTTTACCGTGGTTAGGAAGCAGCCTGCCCGGGGCCTTGGCAGGGCTTTTTTTGATCTACATGACCTTTGAATTCTCTGTTGTGAGCGTCATCCCCTTGATGACCGAGTTGCTGCCCTCCGCCCGCGCCACCCTGATGGCCAGTTACATCGCCAGCACCGCCATCGGACGCGCAATTGGCGCTCTCATTTCACCAGGCCTGTACCGCTTCCAAGCCTGGGGCTGGCCTGGGATCTATTGGATTGTGCTCGGAGCAATCCTGGTCAACCTGTTAGCCCTGACCGCGCTGCGCAAACTGCGGATGAGCGAACCAAACTTGAGCCCATTTGCTGGTCAGGGAAGCTGAATTCCTGCTATAATCGCTGTGCTATGAACGTACATCGTCGGCATTTCTCGTTTCACCGGGCCTGGATCGCTCTGGCTCTATTGGCGCTTACCTGGCTCATATCCGGCGTAATACTCCAACCGGCCAGCCAGGCGCAAGCTGCCCCTGAACAGCAAATTCCTATTTACACCCCCACTCCTGGGCCGGATGGAAGAATCATTTATATTGTTAAAGCTGGAGACACCCTGTTAAGCATCTCCTTGCTGACTGGCGTGTCGCTCGAGCAACTGCGCGAGCTCAACAACCTGACCAGCGACACCATCTTCGAAGGACAGCAGCTGCTGTTGGGGTTTGCTGGCCCGGCAGAATCCACCCCCACCACTGGCCCAACCCCCACACCCACTGAAGTTTTACCGACACCGACGCCCAGACCAGGCGTTGGCGTTCTGTGTATCATTCTTTTTGAAGATATCAACGGCGACTCGCTGCGCCAGGAAATCGAACCTTCCCTCCCTGAGGGCGCTTTGAGTTTTGGCAACCGGGCTGGCACAGTTTCTGAAGCATTCACAACCCAGGCGGGAACCCAACATACGTGCTTCGAAAATCTACCGGAAGGGGAATACACCATCAGCGTCGCGGTGCCTTCCGGCTATAACGCTACTACTGCCACCAGTTATGATTTGGCGTTGAACGCCAGCGATCAAACGTATGTAAATTTCGGGGCTCAGGCCAACACCAAGACTCAGGCCGAGGCGCCAGCCATCCCAACCCCCGAGGGCACGCGTTCGCCCCTGCTAGGCATTCTAGGCGCGATCTTCTTATTGATCGGCGTCGGAGTGGCGATCTTTGCCGGGCGCTATATGCGCGGCAGCTAAACTTCGACCCTACAAAAACATTCCACTTCTTCGAAAAAACCGCCACGATCTCAACTTTCGGCGGTTCTGTGTTCTTTCTACTGGCAGGAATCTCGATACACTTGCACCAACTGATCGGAAAAAGCGCCCATCTGCCAGCGCGCCGCCCGTTGGAGAGCATGTTGGGCCAGTTCCAGCGCCAGGTTCTCCTCTACAATCACACTGATCAACGCCGCGCCCAAAGCCCGGCTGCCCCCGCTGGGTGAGACCAGGTAAGCCGCTGGTCCAACGATGGCTTCCATTTCCGGTCCTTCAAAGGCTATGACTGGTTTGCCGCATGACAGGGCATAGCGCAGTGGGTCTCCCCATGCTGCTATGGGGCTTGGGTACAAGAAAGCACTGCAGCCCTGATAGAGAGCAGCTAACGACTCAATTGACAGGCTGGGAAAGGCGCGCACGCTTTGCTCCAGCGGATACTCCGCTGCCAAGCGCTCCAACCTGCTGCGCCCAGTTTCATCGAGGCCGGCTGCCAGTAAAGGATAATACTCCCCCAGCGACCCGGCCGCCCAACTCCAGGCATCCAACAACCTTTTCAACGCCGCCTGGCTGCCCGAGCCATGATACAGCACATAAGTCTCTGGGAGTTCCAACTCAGCCAGGCGCCCATCGGGTAGGTTCGTACTGCTGCCAGCGGTAAAAAGCGGGTGCGTCAGCGGCGGCATAATTTTCAGTGGCGTTTCGCTGCGCGGCGGAGCCAGATCAGCCGGCCATAACCAGGCCCTGGCGCGCGCCGCCCCTCCAAGTCCGAGAGCATCGCCCAAACGTCCAGCCAGGCCGGCGCGCCCTTCACCCGAGCGCTCGGGTCGACCGGCTTCGAAATAGGCCGACGGGCTGACCAGGACAGGCAAGCGTCCCAACAAGTCCGTCCTCATGCCCGTGGTATGCACCAGGTTGGCTTGTTCCTCAACCGCCAGGCGGGGGAGAATTCGCTGTTCCCAACGCAGCCTACCCATTTCGCTGTTTTCAGCCTGCATGCTGCACTGGACAACCTGGGATGGCAAAGGATGAAAAGATTCACCTGGCAACGCAACCATACAAGCCATTTGCGAAGGGTGAGCTTCCAAAAGCGCCAGCAGGTGTAACGCCGCCGGACTGTTCGGGGCATACACCAAAGGCCAACCATCGTAGACCACACCCAAAGGCATCTCACCCATCACAAACTCAGGCCTGCATTCCGGCGGATTTGGCGTTGACGCGCTTCAAGAAACGCGCTTCGTCGATCACAAAACGCTGGTGCTGCCCCTCGCCAATTTTTTCCACGCTATCCCAGGCGCGCACGGCAAATTGCACCCCCGCGCCATCGACGCTCACCACTTCGCACGCCACCCGCACCGTTCCGCCCAGGGGGGTAGGCGCCAGGTGACGCACATCCACATGCACGCCCACACTGGAAAGTCCTTCCGGTAAATGCTTTGCCATCAGGTCCCTCGCTGCCTGCTCCATAAAGCCGATCATCACAGGCGTCGCCAGCACGCGCATCGAGCCGCTGCCCACATGGGCGGCGGTATGCTGCTCTTCTACTTGCAAAGAGATCTCTTCCTTCATACCAGGCTGGAAATAGTCTTTTGCCTCCATCTACTTACCTCCGTTTTCGAACCATGCTTATGCTGCAGCATGGTTATGCTGAACTCCACCAATCATGTCCTTCCACCAGGCCGAGATCATTCAAGCGTTCTCGAATTAAGCAACGCGCCCCGCGCGCCCCTACAGCCGCCAAGAGTACAGGATTTTGATAGCGGCGCCACCAATCCATCAATTCGCCGGGCGCCAGAATGGGGAAACCACGCCGTGTGCGCCCAATTTTGCGCGGGTCGATATCGACAAAGGCTGCCAGCGGGGCGTGCAGGCGCTGCAATTGTTTTGCCAGGCGGCGCCCCATCATACCAGCGCCCCAGATGATCAAGGCGTCGCGCCCTGCTAATGGGCCAAGCATCAGGTAATGCGCTTTGGCGCGCAGAAAATTTTCCAACGAATAACGCCCATCCTGGCGCGTCAGGCGGGTGAGATGCTCGCGCCACGCCACCAGGGTCGGCTCCAACTTGGCAAAATGCCCGCCCTCCAGGTACAGACGCAGCCACAGATCGTAATCTTCCGCCCAACCGTGATCCTGATAACCGCCCACGTTCAACACCCACTGGCGGCGGAACATCACGCTGGGATGCGGCAGAGGGCTTTCGACAAAAATCTCGCGGCGAATATCGGTGTCGCTGAGCAGGCCGTTCAGCCATTCAAGATACACCCGAAACCCTTCTCGAACCTCCCCTGCCGGAAAACCCTCCACCCGGCAACTTACCAGGCAGGTTTCCGGGTGATCGTCCAGGAAAGCCGCCTGGAGCGCCAGGCGTTCCGGATAAGCCAGGTCGTCGCTATCCAGCCGCGCCACGTATGGCGCCTGGCAAATAGCCAGCCCGGCGTTCAAAGCCTGGACAATCCCGCCATGAGGCTGCACAACAACCTTCAAGCGCGGCTCACGCTGCTCCCAGGCATGCAGTAAAGCCAGCGTGGCGTCTTGCGAACCATCGTCCACCGCCACAATCTCGAAATCGGCCAGGGTTTGCGCCGCCAGGCTGGTCAAGGTTTCTTCCAGGGTAGCGGCGGCGTTATAACACGGTATCAAGACAGAAACATCGGGCACAGCTAAATTTTAACCGCCTTTTGAGCCAAAAACAAAACTTTGAACACCTTGCGCAAGATGCATCATCGCTGCCGTCGCCAGGCCCCATAAAGGCATGATCCACACCGGCGGGATTTCCCCGGTGATATAGCTCCACTCGCCCAAAGAAGTGCCCAGGTATTCATATAGCCCACCGAGAATCATGCCACACACATAGACGGCAAATGCCTGCGGGAGGTTGAAACGGTAGCGCAGCAGCACCGTTGCCGCCAGCAAACCCGCCAGAAAATGCCCATCCAGCCGGCCGCTCCAATCAACCGCTGCCAGCGCCTGCCAGCTTAGCAGCAGCGCCGCCGCCGGCAGGACAAAAAAGCTTGCCAGCATCAGGCGGCGCGCCCATCCGCCCTGGCCCCACCGGGTAACCGCTGGAAGCAAAAAACCCGCCAGCCGGTAAACCGTCAGCAGCCCCAGGCCCCACAAAGGCGGTAAGTAATCGGGCGGCGTGGCGCCGTTATAATATGTCCATACCCCGCGTGTCGTACCCCACCATTCGCCCCAATAACCCAGCGCCAACCCTGCCAGGAACAAAGGCAGATCGCTGCGATAATCACTGCGATAGAGCAGCAAAAACAACACCATCCCCAACAGCGCCCAGGGCAGCCAGCCGAAAGACGTCAACAGCAGCCAGCCATTTTTTATCCCGCCCATACCATAATGCACCAGCACCCAGATGAATCCCAAATCGGCCAGGGCAGTGAAAATGAACTGCTGATGCAATCGAAATATTTTCATATCGTGCAATTATAACGTGGCTGGACAGAGCAGTTCGATCTCGCGAATGTGACGGGTGATCCAACGTCATTTATCTGCTGTAAATCCCCTTTAGCGCCTGGCGGTTGAGCCGTTTTCGTTACGGCCCGGTGGAGTGGTTGTGGCGCTCGCTAATCTACGAGAAACGCCAGGCCATGAGAGGCGCCTGAGGAGCGCCATAGTGCGCCTCAGGAGGCCCGCGCCAGGGCGGTCAGACCCAGCACAAAAATCCCCAGCATCAGGTTCAGCAGCAGTAAGCGCTTTTCTTGCTGCTGGAGTTTGAACTGGCTGTCATCTGATTCTGCATGCTCGGGCTGCATGGATCTTCGCAAAGCCAGCCGGCGCAGCCCGGGCAGAATCCCCCAACTCATAAAAGCTGCCAGGCCGCCCATCCCCAAAAACAAGATGTGTTTAATGAAGATTGCCACAGCCCAGCGGTTTTCAATGGACAACAAGCCCTGGTAATTTGGATTGGCGCCCATTTGCACCATCCCCGTACCAGCCAACAAGGCCAGGCTAAACCAGCCCAATGGGTCGAAACGCCGCTGCAGTTCCCCTAAGAAAGCCGCATAACTCCGGGCGTCTAAAGATTTCCGGGCAGCCGGGATGAATAACAGGGAAAGCGAAGCCAGCCCGCCAATCCACAAGACCGTCGCGAGCATGTGCAACCAATAGACCAGGGTCAAAGCCCAAACTGGAATATCATCCATGCAATCCCGCCAGCTTTATTGACCGGCGGCGCAGCGCTCGCTGGCCTGCACGTAAGCCTCTTGCAACTCCTGAGTCTGCATCATGGTCAGCAAAATCTCAAGCTGCGATTTGGCCTCGCACCATTTCTTCTGGTCCATCAATACTTTCACATATTCATAAAGCGATTGCTGGTAACGCTGCGTGGCGGTAAAACCAGAACCATCCCGTAAGTTCGGAGCGTAGGGCGCTACCTGGCCGAAATAGAATACGGCCTGTCCCCAATCCAGGCCCCAAAAGCTGGCGCCCTTGATATATAAAGAAGACCAGTTCAGCAGTGACTGCGCTTCGGCGTCCAACAGGCCAAAGCGAGTCGCCAGGGTCAGTTGGTAAATGCCTTCTTCCAGGTTGGCGTTTACCAGGATGCGATCTCGCCCCAGGTTACGCAAGGAGATAAAGAACATCCCGTCCACATCCACCGATCGATAATTGGGGTCAGCATTGCGCAAGCTCGAAAGGGTATTGATCGCATCTTCCCATTGCCCGTTCAGCACCGCCTGCTGCGATTGGGAAAACAAATCGTCCACGGCGCGCGTATCGGGGGTGGGAGTCAGGGTTGGGGTCGGAACGATCGTAGGGGTGGCGGTCGTGTTTAATTCCAGAATCACTTCTGCCAGCTTATCTACCGCCCCCGGGTAGGAAGGCGCCAGGCGCACGATATACTCCAGGCGTTGGCGCGCCAGGTCGTAAGCGCCCTCTTCGATATTTTGCAGCGCTAATTCATACTGCTGCTCGACTGCCACAGCCACTTGCGTTTTCTCGGTTTGCAAGCGCCTGTCAATTCCAGAGGCGTAGCCGGCGTAGCCGGCCACGCCGGCGATCAGGATCAAGGCTACCAGGCCCAAGACAGTGGTCAACAGCCAGCGGCTTTTCCTCTTGGGCGGCGAAGTAGGCGGCGGGTCGCCAGGCTTCATCTCCGGGATTTCAGCCACGATAGGAGCGGATGGCAGGGTAGGCAGCGGGTCGCCAGGTCTGGTTACCTGGGTTTCAGCCAGCGAAGGGCTTTCAGACGGCGCGACTGGCAGTGTGGGCATGGTGGCGCCCAAATCTCGGCGTTCAACGCTCTGCTGTGCAGGGCGAGTAGGTTGGGTATCGGAAATTTTTCTTTCTTCGTGATTGTTCTCATTCATGCGCCACATTATACCGCAGGAAGGGGTATAATCGCAGTATGGCTGGGTTTAACTTTTTTCATCCTATCGAAATCCGCTATGGCGATCTCGACCCACAAGGTCATGTCAACAATGCAAGTTATTTGACCTATTTCGAGCAGGCGCGCGTCGCTTACGTCCGCCATCTGGGATTGTGGGATGGACAGACATTTATCGATGTCGGTTTTATCCTGGCCGACGCCCACCTGAATTTTACAGCGCCGGCTGTCTTCGGGCAGCCGGTCCAGGTTGGTGTGTGTGTAGAGCGCTTGGGCAACAAAAGTTTTTCCATGCGCTACCTTCTTCAAGAGACAAGCAGCGGGCATGAAATTGCCTCTGGCTCCACTGTACTGGTAGCCTACAATTACCGTCAAAAAATCACCATTCCTCTCCCCGATGAATGGCGTGAAATAATCGCCTCCTTCGAAGGATTGGAAAACTAGCCTTCTGATTAAAGAGAACCGCCATGTCTCTACCTCCGATCGATTCAGATTACCTGCAAAAAACCCTCGCCTCTTTGCTCAATATCCCCAGCCCCACCGGTTACACCCAACAAGCCATCCAATATACCCGCCAAAGCCTGTCGGCGTTCCCAGAACTGGAGCTTTCGCTCAATCGCAAAGGCGCGCTGATAGCCCGCTGGCCAGGCCAGCAAGACAACGCCCCACGCGCCCTGACCGCCCATGTCGATACATTGGGCGCCATGGTCAAGGAAGTCAAATCGAATGGGCGCCTGCGCCTGACTCCGGTCGGCGGTTACGTCTGGAATACCATCGAAGGCGAAGGCTGCACCGTTTTTACCCGCAATGGCGAGACGGTGCGCGGCTCGTTTTTGCTTACCAAGGCCTCTTCGCACGTATGGGGCAAGGACGTCGCCACCCTGGAACGCAACGACGAGAATCTGGAGCTGCGCCTGGATGCCCGCTGCGAATCGGCGGAAGATGTCGATGCCCTGGGGATCGAAGTCGGCGACTTTGTCGCCTTCGACCCGCGCCTGGAAATTAACAATGGTTTCGTTCGCTCGCGCCATCTGGACGACAAAGCCTGCGTGGCTTGCCTGGCGACGGCGGTCAAAGCCCTGCACGACGTCGGCCTAAAACCCAGCCAGACCACTCACCTGCTGATTAGCAATTTTGAAGAAGTCGGCCACGGCGCTTCGACGGGAATTCCGGCTGAAACGACCGAACTGGTTGTTCTGGACATGGCAGCCGTTGGCAACGGCCAGGCTTCAGACGAGTTTCACGCCACCATCTGCGTAAAAGATTCGGGCGGGCCGTACCACCACGGGCTGAGCTTACGCTTACGCCAACTTGCCGACGACCTCCAAATCCCCTACCGGGTCGATATCTACCCCTTCTACGGTTCAGATGGCGGGGCAGCGTTGCGGTCAGGCAACGACCTCGCCGTCGCGCTGATCGGCCCTGGGGTAGACGCCTCGCACAACTACGAGCGCACCCACATGGATGCCCTGATCGCCACGACCCAATGGACGATTGCGTATCTACTGAGTTAGGCAGGAACTCTAATGCGATTTGACGCCTCCCTTGCGCCTGTACCACTGACCAGCGTGCCCGAGATCGCCCGCGCCGCCGAGGCCTTGGGCTTCGACACCCTTTGGGCCACAGAAACTATGCACGACCCCTTCTTGCCCGGGGCCTTGGTAGCAGAACATACCCAACGTCTAAACTACGGAACCGCCGTTGCCATCGCCTTCGCCCGTAGCCCAGCCACCCTGGCTTATACTGCCTGGGACCTGGCTCAGGCCTCCAAAGGGCGTTTTATTCTCGGCTTGGGTACCCAGGTCAAAGCCCACATCGAACGCCGCTTTGGCATGCCCTGGCCCGATTCCGCCGTCGGAAAGCTGCGTGAGCAAATCGCCGCTCTGCGCGCCTTCTGGAATACCTGGCAGAACAACGCCCCGCTCGATTTCCGCGGCCAATATTACCGCCTCAGCCTGATGTCGCCCTTCTTCAACCCCGGCCCGATCTCCCATCCCGATATCCCAATTTTTATCGCTGGCGTCAACACCGGCCTGGCGCGCCTGGCAGGCGAAGCAGCCGATGGATTTTTAGTCCACCCCTTCCACACCCCCCATTACTTACGCGAGACCCTGCTGCCCAGTATTACACTCGGGCTGGAAAAGGCAGGCCGTTCTCGCCAGGCCATCCAGGTGGCAGTAACCGCCTTCGCAGTCACCGCCCCCGAAGAAGATTTCTTTGTGCGCGCCCAAATCGCCTTCTATGCATCCACCCCCTCCTACCGCCCGGTGATGGCCCAGCATGGTTGGGAAGCGATCGCAGAACAACTTTCCGGCCTGGCGCGTCGCGGCCAATGGGGCGAGATGCCCGGCCTGATCAACGACGAACTCCTGCACACTTTCGCCATCGTATCCAGCCCAGAAGAGTTGCCGTCCCGGCTGCTCGAACGCTACCATGCCCTGGCCGACCGCCTGTCACTTTACCTGCCCTTCATGCCCGGCGAGCGGGATGAATTCTGGAAAACCATGATCCAGGGCGTTGCCCAACGCCCATAGAACTTTCCGGTGGTGTTGAGCGATGGAAGACGAAGAAAATTACACTCGCCTGCGCCACCGCATGGTCAAAAACCAGATCGCCAACCGCCAGATCAAAGATCAACGCGTTTTACAGGCCATGCGCGAAGTTCCGCGCCACCTCTTCGTCGATCCTGAATATCGCCACCTGGCCTATAGCGACGGCCCCTTGCCAATTGGCTTGAATCAAACCATTTCGCAGCCCTATATCGTGGCGCTGATGTCCGAACTGCTCGAATTACAAGGCCACGAAAAAGTGCTCGAAATTGGCTGCGGCTCTGGCTACCAGGCGGCTGTCTTGGCGCACCTGGCAGGAGAAGTCCATACCATCGAGCGCCACCCTGCTTTGGCGCGCCATGCCGCCCGCCTGCTGGTCGATCTCGGGTTGGCCAATGTACATGTCCACATGGGCGATGGCAGCCTGGGTCTGCCCGAACACACCCCCTATGATGGCATCATTGTCACCGCCGGCGCGCCGAACGCGCCGCGCCCATTGCTCGGACAATTAAACCCCGGCGGGCGCCTGGTGATCCCGGTCGGTGGCCGCAGCGGGCAATTCTTAGAGCGCTGGCGGCGGATTGCCGCACAGGATGATGAAAGCAGCGATTTTTTCAGCCAATTCAACCAGGAAATGATCACGCCGGTGGCTTTTGTGCCGTTGATCGGCGAGCACGGTTGGCCCGAATAGCCGCCCCGTGATGCTGAGACAAGGAGCCGGGAACAGAACCGCTCCTTTTTTCGTTTAAAGAAGGTCTTACCTATCTGAACTCAACGGAGAAATTCTCATGCAAAAACTTTTTCTCATGGCGCTGATCGTCCCGCTTCTGGCCGCTTGTAGCGCCTTCATCTCGCCAACCGCCGACCAGGCCGCCATCGCCACATTAGCCGAAGAAATGCTGGTCCAGCACACCCAAACCGCCTCCAATGAGGCGATCGCCACGCCGGCGCCGCTCGAGCAACCCGCCATTCACCCCCTGGCAAGCCTGGTTTACCTGTATGACGACCGCTTATGGCTGATCAACAGTGCTGGAGAGCCCCAGGCTATCTTGCACCAGGCTTCGTATGCCAGCCCATCCACCGATGGGCAAAGGGTGCTGTATGCCGCTGGAGACCCGAGCGACATTTACCTGAAAGATCTGGCCACCGGCGAAGTTCGCCAACTCACCGATACCCCCGGCGTAATTGAATCGACCCCGCGCTTTGCGGTGGGTTCATCCTGGGTCATCTACCATTTCATGCCAGCCGATCAAATGGGGCCTTGGTCAGGCTATCTGGGGGCTGTTGATTTGCAAACCGGTGAAACGCGCATCCTGGATGCCCAGAACGGTTCCGGTTCGCCTTACGCCCTCGCTCGCGACGGCGCCAAAATTGCTTATGGCGGTGACTCAGCCTGGGTATTCTCATGGAGCAGCGGCGCACAGAAGATGGAGATGGCTTCATTCAACTTGAATTTGTACAAAATCTTCTTCGACAGCGCAACTTGGTCGCCAGATAGCCAGCAGGTTGCCTGGACGATTCGCGGAGAGTTCATGGGGCAAGGGGATTACCAGGCCGGAGTGGTAATTTTCGATCTCGCCAGTCGCACCCACTATCTGATTCACAATTATGCCCTGACCGCCGGCAGCGGCTTTTCTAACCCCATCAGTTGGAGTCCCGATGGGGGTTGGTTGGCAGCCGTACTCCACAATGACCAACCTGGACGCCGTTCATCGACGCTCTGGCTCATGAAAACCAACGACAGCCAGCAGCATTCTGTAAGCGACGCCAGCAACCCGGTCTGGAAGCCCGATAGCGCAACCCTGGTATACACCCAGTGGCCTGAGCAAGGCGATGGTTCTGCCTCTCTGGCCCGCATCATGGCAATGCAAATCGGCGCCTGGACATCCGAACCGCTCTCGCTGCCGCCTGCCAGCGTCATCCTGGACTGGATTCGTTTGCCGTAGCCGAGAGGAATTTCTTGCAATAAAACAGCGGCGGTTACTACACATTTAGTAACCGCCGCTGCGACTTTTAGGGTAACCTTAACTGTTTATTAGGTCTGGCTGGTAGCCACAAACACCATCGGACGGCGTTTCGTTTTATTAAACAAGAAGGATTTGATAGCCTGTTCGAGATCGTGCGGGTGAGTTTCACCGCGCTCGACCGCGCTGCGCACCATATGGCGCATCTCATCCAACATATCATCGCCATTGCGGGTATAGATAAAGCCACGCGTGATAATTTCCGGTTCGTCGACCAGCCGTCCGGTGTCTTGGTCCATCGTCAAAGTAACCAAGACAAACCCATCCCGCGCCAGGGCTTCGCGCTCTCGCACCACGCTCGGACCAATTTCGCCCACTCCTGCGCCATCCACAAACACATAACCGCCGGGGATGCGCTCCCCCAATTGCATACGCCCGTCTTTGAACTCCACCACCTGTCCATTCTCGATCACGCGGATGTGATCTTCGGGAATGCCAACCTGGCGAGCGATCTCGCCATGCTGGCGCAGGTGTCGCAGCTCGCCATGGATCGGGATGAAATACTTGGGCCGCACCAGGTGCAGCATTAATTTCATCTCTTCCTGGCTGGCGTGCCCAGACACGTGCACTGGGGCGATATTTTCATAGATTACGTTCGCACCGCGCCGGAACAGGCGGTTGATCGTGCGGTAGACACTCTCTTCATTACCCGGAATGGGATGTGAGGACAGGATCACCGTATCTTCAGGCAGGATGTCAAATTGACGGTTCGTACCAGTAGAGAGACGCCCCATGATCGAAGTCGGTTCACCTTGCGTTCCCGTACCCATAATGACCACCTGGTTGGCAGGCAGTTTCAGCGCCTGATCGAGCGGGATCACCAGGTCATCCGGAAACTCCAGATAGCCCAACTTTCGGGCTGTCTTGGCGTTCTCCACCATACTCATTCCCACAAATGCCAGTTTTCGACCATGGTCTATGGCAGCATTGCCCACCTGCTGCATGCGCGAGATCAGCGATGCAAAGCTGGCAATGATAATACGCCCTTTGGAGGCGCGAAAGACATCCCGCAAGGCGCCATCGATCACGCGTTCAGAAGGCGTCCAACCGGGGCGGTCGGCATTGGTGGAATCGGCTAACAAAGCCAAGACGTTCCGGCTGGCCAATTCCGCCAGCTTGGCGTAATCTGTTGGCCAACCATCCACCGGAGTATGGTCAAACTTATAATCGCCGGTGTGAATCACCAATCCCGCTGGCGTGGTAATTCCCAGGCCAACCCCATCGGGGATGGAATGGCACACATGGAAAAACTCAACTTGAAATGGCCCAATCTGCGCCGTATCGCCGGCTTTGATCGTTTTGAGCTGCACTTTGCTGAGCAGGCCATTGCGCGAGAGCTTGCTCTCTATCAGGCCGCGTGTCAGGGTGGTGGCGTACACCGGGGCGTTAATTTGTTCGACCAGGTGCGGCAAAGCGCCGGTGTGGTCTTCATGCCCGTGGGTAATGACGATCCCGCGCACCCAATCCGTCTTATCTTGCAAATAACGAAAGTCGGGAATGATATAATCGATTCCCAACATATCGTTATCGGGGAACATCAATCCGGCGTCTACAAGCAGGATATTCTTTCCATACTCGTAGGCCATCATGTTCTTCCCCACTTCCCCTAGCCCTCCCAGGGGAATGATTCGTAATAAATTGTCTGTCATCTTACTTTCTACCTTGATATAAAAATGCCCCGCCAGAATTTTGTCGGGCAGGGGCTAATAGTTTATGATTAATCCTTGCAAACATCCTAGATATCTCAGCACATTGTAGCACGCCAAACAGAATTTGTCAAAGAAGCAAATCTTCATAAAGCCAATCCAATCGACCAAACAAAAACGTAGCGGCGCCCCATCCTTCAATCAGGGAACTAATCCCATTCAGACAGCGTCAAGAAGCATGGAGAGTTTACACATCATGATGAAGAAAAAATACCACCTGACACCCATTGTCGTCATCCCCCTCATCTTGCTGCTCGGCGGCTGTGCGATAGCTGACCAGTTGCCAACCGGCAGCAATCTTGCAGGCTCAGGCTGGCGGCTTGTATCGTACCTGGACTCTACTGGCAACCTGCGCCCGGCGGCGCCTGGCAGCCAGGTTACCCTTGAGTTTACTGTCGACCTGGTGAGCGGCAGCGCTGGCTGCAACTCGTTTTCTGGCAATTACCAGGTCAAAGGCCAGAGCTTGCGCTTCGGCGCGCTGGCTTCTACCCTGATGGCTTGCGAAGAGAACCTCATGCAGCAAGAAATCGAATTCTTCAACCTGCTCAGCCAAACCACCCGCTACGAAAGCGGGGCGGAACTGCGGCTGTTCGGCAGCGATGAGCGCTTGTTGGCGATCTTCGCACCGCTCCAAACACCGGCTGCCGTTCCTCAGCCCACTGCGGGAGATCAGATCGACCGCGACGAAGTCTCCATGGCTGCCCCCTCGCGCACAGGTCAACCCTCTGAATTGGTTGGCGCAGACTGGAAATGGATTGAATACCAGGCGGACAATGGACTGCGCCTTTCACCGCCTGATCCTGAAAAATATACCCTCTACTTCTACCCGGATGGAAAAATCAAAGTCCACGCCGATTGCAATATCGGCACAGGCGCTTACCTGCTGCAAGGCAAAACGCTAAACCTGCGGGTTGCCATCCTCACCCTGGCTACCTGCGGCGAGGGATCGCTCTCCGCCCAATTCATCGGCTATCTCAATCAAGCCAGCTCTTTTTCTTTCGACGGGATGACCTTGGTGATCCACCTGGATGCCGGCGTCTTAAAGCTGGTGAACTAAATCAGGCTATCTCGCCCACCCAATGCACCCAGGAACGATTGCTCTGTATTAAGCTTCGAAATAAGCGTTGATCGGCTGTCCAGAAATCGGCCGACAAACGCTCCGCCAGGGCAAGATATTGCGCATCATAAGCCACCATCTGCCCGAGAGTTTCAGCCCATTTCAGCGACATTTGAAGCAAAGATTCGTCTGGTACAACAACTTGAATCGGCAATCGTGCACAGTTGAGTAGAGCAAGGTGCGCATCCTGAGCAGAGATCTGTTTGGTAAATGCCATTTTTCGGATCACGGAAACAAGCTCTGCCGGGAAAAGCGCTGGTGCGTAAAATTCGGTTACCTCCCGTCGCCAGGCGCGCATCAATTGGTCAGATGAAGCGGAGTAGGGTAAATGTATGAATAGCGACGCTACCAGGTTAGCATCCAGAACAATTTTCACAAGTTACTTTCCTGCTCGATTTGAGCCTGACGTTCAGCACGAATTTCCCCCACAGGATCTCCCTGGTATAACGGCTGGCGCTCACGAATCTGGCGCAGTTGTTCCAAAGCCTGTAGCACATCATCGTGCTGCTCACCGTCGAATTGCTTCAGATAGTCATCTGTAATTTCACGCACTAATTCTGACATGCTTTTATTTGCCTGGCGTGCTGCCTTTTTGAGGGCTTTGTGCTGGCGGGGCTCGAGCAAGATCTGTACACGCACCTGGTTCATGGGTACCTCCCCCCCAATTATAACATAGGTTGTGTATACACAACAACGCCCCCGGTTGCAAACACCGGGGGCGTTGGACAAATTTAGAAATCGGTTTAATAATCAGGCATCTGCGGGGCAGCCGGCGCCCTATCTTTTTCTGGCAGATCGGTGATCAAAGCTTCAGTAGTCAGGATCATGGCTGCGATCGAGGCGGCATTCTCCAGAGCGCCGCGGGTAACCTTAGCGGGGTCGATCACGCCGTCTTCCACCATATCCATGTAGCTTTCTTTGATCACATCGAAACCGATGCGGGTGTTGCCCTTTTCGCTTTGCGCGCGGCGTACATTTTCGAGTACAACCGAACCATCCTTGCCAGCGTTCTCAGCGATCTTGCGCAGCGGGATTTCCAAAGCCTTGCGGACGATGTTGACGCCGATCTGGGCATCCTCGCCTTCGATCTTGAATTCAACCAAAGCGGGGATGGCGTTGATCAAAGCTACGCCGCCGCCCGGGACGATACCTTCTTCGACTGCCGCGCGGGTCGCCGACAGGGCGTCTTCCACACGGTGCTTCTTTTCTTTCAGTTCGGTCTCGGTGGCTGCGCCAACGCGGATGATCGCCACGCCGCCCGACAGCTTCGCCAGACGTTCTTGCAGTTTCTCTTTGTCATAGTCGCTGGTGCTCTTGTCGATCTCGACGCGGATTTGCTCAATGCGTCCCTTAATCGCTGCCGAGTCGCCCTTGCCGCCTATCACAGTGGTGTCGTCTTTGGTGACCACGATTTTCTCGCAGCGGCCCAGATCAGTGATCGTAGCGCTTTCCAGCTTGCGCCCGGTCTCTTCCGAGATCACGCTGGCGCCAGTCAGGGTGGCAATGTCTTGCAACATAGCCTTGCGGCGGTCGCCAAAACCAGGCGCCTTGACAGCGACAACATTCAACATGCCGCGCAGTTTATTCAGAACCAGGGTAGCCAGGGCTTCGCCATCGACATCTTCAGAAATAATCACCAGGTCGCGCTTGCCAACCTGCACCATCTTCTCCAACACCGGCACGATATCCTGAGCGGCAGAGATTTTCTTGTCATAGACCAGCAAGTAAGGCTCGTTGATGCTGGCTTCCATGTGCTCGGGGTCGGTGATGAAGTAAGGCGAGATGTAACCGCGGTCGAATTGCATACCTTCGACATACTCGGTCTCGAACTCCAAACCTTTGGATTCTTCAACCGTGATCACGCCATCTTTACCGACCTTGTCCATCACTTCAGCAATCAGCTCGCCAATCACACGATCCTGGGCGGAAATGGAAGCGACATTGGCAATTTCTTCCTTTGTGGACAGTTCAATGGATTGCTCGTTGATCTTTCCAGATACAATCTTGGTGGCAGCCTCGATGCCGCGCTTGAGCAGCATCGGGTTGGCGCCGGCGGCCAGGTTTTTCATACCTTCGACCACAATCGCGTAGGCGAGAACGGTGGAGGTGGTGGTGCCATCACCAGCAATGTCATTGGTTTTGGTGGCTGCTTCTTTGAGAAGCTGGGCGCCCATATTCTCAAATGGATCTTCCAATTCGATTTCTTTGGCCACAGTCACGCCATCATGGGTGATGGTGGGTGAGCCGAATTTCTTGTCCAGAGCCACGTTGCGGCCTTTTGGCCCGAGGGTGGTCGCCACAGCGGTAGCCAGAATTTCCATACCGCGCGACAAGCGGCGGCGTGCATCTTCACCGAAAATTAGTTGCTTAGCCATAGGATAGATACTCCTTCTAATAATAGGGATTATTCAAGAACGATCGCGAGCAGGTCGCTCTCGCGCAAGATTAGCAGTTTCTTGCCGTCCACCTTGATCTCGGTGCCAGCATATTTAGCGAACAGAACTGTATCGCCTTCTTTGACATCCATCGGGATATATTCGCCGTCATCATCTCGTTCGCCAGGGCCGGCAGACAGCACTTTGCCTTTTTGAGGCTTTTCCTTGGCAGTTTCGGGCAGCACAATGCCGCCAGCTGTGATCTCTTCCTGCTCCAGCGGTTCGACCACAACACGATTTCCTAAGGGTTTGAGCTTAATCGACATGGGATCCTCCAAAATATGGTATAAGTTTCGTAGTTTACATACTGACAAGTTAGCACTCTACGCGGCGGAGTGCTAACTCGTGTCTGTATGATACCCAAGTTTAGAGCGGAAGTCAAGGGGAAGAGCAGAGTTTCTTACACAAATCTTACACAGAGCGTCAGGGCTGAGGCGTTGCAGTGGGAACAAACACCGGGAAAGGCGAGGCAGATGCGCCGCCCTGCAAACGACGGCAGATCCCCTCGCTATCCTCAACGATACTGATCAAAGTCGGGTCGTCTGGGTAAGCTTCCCGCACCTCTTGCAAGACTACCAGCGCCTCTGGGCAAAAATTCTCCGTCGGGCGGCTCAAAAATGCCAGGTTGGTGCCATATTCGACATAGTAGTAAGCCACTGTAATACTGGTGAGCGGCAGCCCAACCACATCTGAATCGCCCATTTCGTTTTCCTCAGCTGTGCAACCGCGTACCGCGCACTTCAACATGATCATCGCCCCCTCGTAGTTTCGCGCCCGGCGAAAAATGATTCCTAGCTGCCCATACGTCGTCGCGTTAGTAGGGTCAAACTCCAACGCTTTTTCAGCATTGATCGATGCGGCAAAGAATTGGCCGATCTGAGTATAGGTACGGGCAATTTCGATATACGGCAAGGGATTCTGCACCCCCAGCTGGGCGTTGATCTTCGCTGCCCGGTCGAAATATTCCAACGCCCGATCCGGGTTACGGATGCCTTCTCGAAAATTTTGCCCAATCCGGATATACAAAAAGGTCATATTCGGGCTGATGCGGGCTGCTTCCTGGTACTGTTGAATGGCGCTGTTATATTTGCCCAGCGTCTCCAGCACATAGCCATACACCCGGTGGGTATCCATCAAGGTTGGATCCTGCGCCACAGCCTGGGCGGCGTATTTCTCAGCCTGGGTCCACTTTTGCTGGTCGGCCAGGATTTCGGCGTAATACGCCAGCGCCAGCGCGTTATTGGGATCTAACTGGAAGGCACGCGAGGCTTCACGTTCTGCCTCAATCAGCAGCGCCTCCCGCTGCTCTCCTTGCACCAGGCGGGAAAAAGCATACCAATCCAACACAAAAGCGCGGATAGCGCGCACCGTGCTATCGTCCGGATCCAGGTTGATCGCCCGATCGGCGGAGTCCTTGGCTTCTTGCAACCGCACCAGGCGCTCCTCATCGTTACGCAGCATACTGGAAGAATAAGCCTGGATGCGCGCCAGTTCCGCCCAGGCGCGGGCGTTGGTCGTGTCAATCGCCAGGGCAGCTTGATAAGCCTCGATGGCGTCATTGATCGGGGGTAAATCCGAACCGGGCTGGTTATTGCTGGGGTCATCTAATTTCCCGGCCTCGAAATACGCCTGCGCCTCCTGAAAATAGGATTCTGCCACCCGCGTTGGGGTGGGCGTAGCAGCTAATGGGGAGGCGATCTGTCCGCGCTGGTAACTCAACAATACCGCCACACTCCCCAAGATCAGCCCCAATAGCAGCACCACTCGGAAGAAATTCACCCCCCCAGTAACCTGTCGGAAGGTTGGCCGTCTGCCAACCAGAGTTCTTTCTCTCATCGCTCTATTTCACAATCTCATTACACATACATCACGAGTAAGGATCGCCAGGTCATGGCGTCGGCTGCGCGCCGCTGCAGACTGCCAATCCTTCGGTGGCATTGTAAACGGCAATCTCATCATTGGGAACGCCCGTCAACAAGGCCTGGAAAACTGGCACCGCTTCGCTGCAGCGGTTCGAACGCGCCAGGGCAAAGCCATAAAACCAATAATACTCCATAACGCGCCCATAATCTAATGGAATGCCCTCGACAGCCGCACCATCTTCGGTAAGACCGCCACGCACAGCCAACCCCAATTCGATAATCGCCTTGTTATACTGACCCATGCGATAATAAATGATCCCCAGGTTGCCATGCAGGCGCGCATCCTGCGGATTGACCGCAATCGCTTCTTCCGCATATTGGGCTGCCTGGGCAAAGCGTCCATCCGCGAAAAAGGCGCGTGATAGCTCGGTCAGGGCAATCGTATCGTTCGGGTTAAGGGCATACGAGGCCAGCAATGATTCTTGAGCCAGGTCATATTCACCCAGGGCTTTGTAGGTCACCCCCAGGTAGAGATGAAGATCAGCGATGTTTTTGTTAATCGTGATCGCCGCCCGGAATTCGTCGACCGCCTGGTTCAGGTTCTGAGTATTGAGTAAAACCAGCCCGCGCGCCCGGCGCACTTCCAGCAGAGTCGGATCCAGATCGAGAGCCCTCTTCGATTCATCCGCCGCTTTTTGAATGTTTGAGCCCTGGTTTACTAAAATTTCGGCGTAATAAGCGTGCACCAGGGCGCTGTTGGGATCCAAAGCCAGCGCCTTCTGGATTTCGAGCTCAGCCTCGCCAAATTTTCGTTGAAATCCCAACGCCCAACCTAAGACCGCGTGCGCCAGCGGGTTGTTCGGGTTTTTCAGCAACGCGTTCTGGGCATTGATCACAGCTTCGTCATATTCGCCGGTGAAAGCCTGCAAGCGCGCCAGGATAATATAATTGGATGGGTTGGAAGGATCGGCCAGAATAGCTTGTTTATAGGCCTCAATGGCCTGTTTGAGCTTCCCTTCCTGGTAATACTGCTGCGCCTGGTTCACAAATGATTCGGGGCTGCGAGTGGGGGTGGGGGTAGGGATGAAGAACGGCGGAGTCGCCGGTACGACTACCTGGTTTAAATAGATAAAGAAACCGATCAGCACTGTCAGGGTGACGACCAATCCATAATTCGGCCGCCTGGTGCGGCGCGTCATTGTCCAACGATTTCCACGTAAATACATATTTTTATCATACCATCCCTACCGGGGCAAATCAAGGCTACATAAAAGAACTCTAAGTCTTGCAAATCCTGGCGCTTGCGGCTAGAATGAGTGTGTGATGAGCGCCACGCTGCATTTCGAAGTCTTCAGCCTGTTTCCCGAGGTATTTGAACCTTACCTGCAAACCAGCATTTTACAACGCGCTCGCCAGAGCAACCTGGTCAGCGTTGCGCTGCACAACATTCGTGACTGGACATATGACCGCCACCATGTAACCGATGACGAGCCTTACGGCGGCGGCGGCGGCATGGTGATGAAACCAGAGCCGATCTTCCGCGCCATTGAAGAGTGCCTGGGCGCGCCGCCCACCTGTCCCGTGATATTACTCACCCCACAAGGACGCCCCTTCAACCAAAAAGTCGCCCAAGAATTAGCCGAGGGCGCTTCTTTCGAACAACCCAAACGCCTGGCCTTACTGTGCGGGCGTTACGAGGGCATTGACGAACGCGTCTGCGAACACCTGGTAACGGACGAGATTTCGATTGGCGATTACGTGATCACCGGCGGCGAACTGGCCGCCCTGGTCGTGATCGACGCCGTCACGCGTTTTCTCCCCGGCGCCCTGGGCGACCCAGACGGCGCCCTGGACGACTCGCACGCCTCTGGGCTGCTCGAATACCCGCACTACACCCGCCCGGCTGAGTTCCGCGGCTGGCGCGTGCCAGATGTCTTGCTCTCTGGCGACCATGCCAAGGTGGCGCTATGGCGTCGCCAACAGGCCTTGCTGCGCACTTACCAACGCCGGCCCGACTTACTTATCAACGCGCCGCTCAGCGCAGCCGACCGAAAATTCTTACAACAGTTAGACGCCGGCAAATGGCTGGATACAACTGAATAATTCACCCAACGCTCGACATCCGTTCTTCCCAACCTGCATAGGAGGCTCTCATGAAACTGAACTATGGCAAGATTTTCCTGCTCGGCTTTGGTTTTTTTGGCGTCAGCGTCATATGGGGCGTGTATAACGCCTTTGTGCCGCTCTTTTTGGCGAACAAATTTTCGCTTTCGCCAGCCTGGATCGGCTTTTTTATGACCCTGGATAATATCGCCGCCCTGCTTATCCAACCGCCGGTAGGCGCCTGGTCTGACAGGCTGCGCACTCCTATTGGCAGACGTATGCCATTCATTTTAATTGGAGCGCCAATTGGGGCGCTAGCCTTCGGCCTGATCCCGTTGGCGGCTGTGCTGCCGCTCTTCGTGGCCTGCACCAGCACCTTACTGCTCAGCATGGCCCTTTGGCGCACCCCGGTTATTGCCCTGATGCCCGATATTACCCCCTCTCAATTCCGTTCGCAAGCCAATGGTGTGATTAACTTCATGGGCGGTGTAGGCGCAATCGTCTCGTTCCTGGTCGGGGCGCGCTTGTATGACATGAATACAGCCTTCCCGTTCTGGATGGGGTCGGTATTGGTGATCGTTGCCAGCCTGCTGGTGTTCATTTTCATCAAGGAACCCAAGGTGTATGAAGAGAGCGAGGAAAAACCCAGCCTGCTGGCTAGCCTGAAGGAAGTGATCAGTTCAAAAGAGAAAAGCGCCTTACGCATGTTACTGGCGATCTTCTTCTGGTTCCTGGGTTACAACGCTATTGAGGCCTTTTTCACCCTATACGCCAATAAACACCTCGGGCTGCCCGAATCCGATGGGGCGCGCCTGCTTGGACAGCTTTCGTTCATCTTTGTCATCTTCGCCCTGCCTTCCGGTTTCATCGGTGGGCGAATTGGGCGGCGCAAGACCATCATGACGGGCATTGCCTTGATGGGGATGGTGATCCTGGCAATCTTCTTGATGCCAGCAGAAACCCTCACTACTCAAGTTACCAGGTTACCAGTTCTGGGCGTAGTCCCCGTAATCGGTCTCTTTCTCATGGCAGCAGGTTTCTCCTGGGCATTGATCAACATTAACTCGCTGCCCATGGTTGTTGACATGACAGACGCCACTCGCCTGGGAACATTTACAGGCCTGTATTACCTGTCGTCCACCCTGGCTGCAATTGCCGGGCCAAATGTGAATGGCTGGATCATCCAACTGACCGGCAATAACTATAACAACACCATGCTAATTGCGCCGATCTTCATGGTGGCGGCATTCATAATGATGGCGGGTGTGCGCCGCGGCGAAGCGCAAATCACTGCTGCATAAAAGGGAACAACCTCCGGCGCGTCGCGTTGGTGGTGGGCTGCACGGCGCGCCGGAATATCGAATGTCCATCGACCTCAATCGCGCCATCCTGTATATCGACGAAGCCCTGCTGGTGGTGGATAAACCAGCCGGTTTACCGACCCTACCAGACGGCTACCAGCCAGATGCTCCATGCCTGATCGGATTGCTCAAACTGAGCTTTGCCCCGCTCTGGGTCGTGCACCGTCTGGACAAAGACACCAGCGGGGTGATCGTCTTTGCCCGCAGCGCTGCCGCCCACCGCCAGCTCAACACCCAATTCGAGCAACGCCAGGCCGAAAAACGCTACCATGCTCTGGCGCACGGCAGCCCGCTATGGGAAGAGACCACGGTCGATTTGCCGCTGCGCCCCAACGGCGACCGCCGCCACCGCACAGTCATCGACCCGCAACGCGGCAAACCCGCCAGCACCAGCCTGCGCCTGTTACAACGCTTTGATAATTACACATTGCTCGAAGCCACCCCACACACCGGGCGCACCCACCAGATCCGCGCCCACCTGGCAGCCTTGGGTTTCCCCATTGCCGCCGACGCTCTCTATGGCCCCAAAACCTCTCACCCGCCACCCCCCATCGCCCGCCTGGCGCTGCACGCTTACAGTTTGCAACTGTTGCACCCGCTCAGCCAGGCGCAGATTTCTTTCCAGGCGCCCTGCCCGGCCGATTTTTTACAGGCCGTGCAGCAGTTAGGCCCAACAACCACCCGTTAACATCGCGTTAGAAATTTGACCCTACGACTGGCGCATTCTTGACGCTATGCCAGCGGCATGGTATCATCATTAGAGTTTGATTAGCACTCTCGCATCGAGAGTGCTAAAAATTAAGGGTAGTTTAGATGTTAAGCGAACGCCAAAAACTGATTTTAGCCCTGGTCATCCGTGACTATATTGATACCGCTCAACCGGTCGGTTCCAAGCATCTGGTTGAGAATTACACTTCAGACTTCTCATCCGCCACGGTGCGCAATGAGATGGTAACACTGACCGAAATGGGCTATCTGCGCCAGCCGCACACGTCCGCCGGGCGAGTGCCGAGCGAGGAAGGCTATCGTTTTTTTGTTCGCCAGCTGATGGGGCACACCGAACTGCCAGCCAATACCCAACGCACCATTGTGCACCAGTTCTACCAGATCGGCAGCGATATGGACCACTGGATGCGCCTGGCAGCTTCCGTGTTGGCGCACCAGGCGCAAGCCGCCTCATTGGTAACCGCGCCGCGTCCTGAAACAGCTCGCTTCAAACACCTCGAGTTAATCTGCACCCGTGGTCGCCAGGTATTGATGGTGCTGGTGCTGTCGAACGGTGAAGTGTTGCAACAAATGCTGGCCCTCGGCGAACCAGTCATGCAAGAACAATTGAGTGGTGTAGCCGACAGCCTGAACCTGATTTGCCGCGGGCTGGACGCCGATGGAATTGCCAGGCTTCCCGCTGCCACAACCGCCCTGGAACAAGATGTCATCCGCCTGGTGGCAGACGAAATGCGCCGCCTTCACGCCAGCGTGGCAGGAGAATTGTATCGCGATGGCCTGACCCATGTTCTGGCAGAGCCAGAATTTGGCGAAGCTGACGTTGCTCGCCGGGCTTTGCGCGTATTGGAAGAGCGCCCGCTATTAGAAGATTTGCTCACTCGCACAGTTTTGGCAAGCGAGATGGGCGGCGTTCAAGTTCTGATCGGCGGCGAAGGGCATTGGGAAGAACTGAGAGAGTGCTCGGTGATCCTGGCGCGTTATGGCGCCCCAGGGTTAGCCAGCGGGGCTGTCGGCGTGCTTGGTCCGATGCGCATGCCCTATGGGCGCTCGATTTCGACCGTGCGTTTTGTGGCAGGGCTGCTCAGCAACCTGTTGGAAGATTGGCACGTGGAATAGCGGCTGGCCTGCAAACCAGGATTACCAAATAACCAGATTTCTCTCAATAAAGGAAAGTAAAAGAGAAGCATGAGCAAAAAGAATATACACAACCCCGATACACAACCTGCGCCAGATGCGCCTGCTGCTGTCGAGAGCGCCATCGATCCCGCCGCACTGGAAAGCTGCCAGCAAGAATTGGCGCAAGCGCTTTCCAAGGCTGACGAATATTTGGAAGGATGGCAGCGCTCCCGGGCTGAGTTTTCCAACTACAAAAAGCGCATCGAGCGCGAGCAGACCCAGATTTACCAGACCACGGCCGGCAACATCTTAAAACGTTACCTGGATATCATCGATGATCTGGAACGCGCTTTGAAGAACCGCCCTCAAGACAACGAAGGACGCACCTGGGCGGAAGGTATCGAGTTGATTTACCGGAAATTCTTAACCATCTTGGAAAATGAAGGGGTCAAGCCCATGCAAGCTGAAGGGCAACCGTTCGACCCCACCTTACACGAAGCAGTCATGTCTGAAGATAATCCCAATTACCAAAGCGGCCAGGTAATTGAAGTGCTTCAACAAGGTTACCTGCTGGGTGACCGCGTCCTACGTCCTGCCATGGTGCGCGTGGCGAACTAACTTTTCATAACTCTGGAGGCTTTCTATGGGCAAAATTATCGGCATCGATCTAGGCACGACCAACTCGGTCGTGGCAGTGATGGAAGGCGGCGAGCCAACTGTGATCCCTTCAGCAGAGGGAGAACGCCTGGTGCCTTCTGTCGTGGCAGTGAACAAAAACAACGAACGCCCCGTCGGGCGTGTGGCTCGTAACCAGGCTGTAGTCAACCCTGAAAACACAATCTTCTCTATCAAGCGCTTCATGGGACGAAAATATAGCGACGCCGAAGTTCAGCGCGCCACTTCGCTCGTGCCTTACAAAGTCACCCAGGCGCCTAACGGGGATGTGCGAGTGGTCTTGGGCGGCAAAGAATATTCTCCGCCTGAAGTTTCCGCCATGATCCTGGCGAAGCTAAAAGCAGACGCCGAGGCTTACCTGGGCGAACCCGTCACCCAGGCAGTCATCACAGTACCGGCTTACTTCAACGACGCCCAGCGCAACGCCACCAAAGACGCCGGCAAGATCGCCGGTCTGGAAGTGCTGCGCATTATCAACGAGCCCACCGCCTCATCCCTGGCTTACGGCCTGGACAAGAAAAAAGATGAGGTTATCGCGGTCTATGACCTGGGTGGCGGCACCTTCGACATCTCCATTCTCGATGTCGGCGATGGCGTATTCCAGGTTCGCTCCACCAATGGCGACACCTTCCTGGGCGGTGATGATTTCGATCAACGCATTATTGACCATATCGCCGAAGAATTTCAACACGCCAACGGCATTAACCTGCGCAGCGATCGCCAGGCCTTGCAACGTCTAAAAGAAGCCGCCGAGAAAGCCAAGATCGAACTCTCCAGCCTGATGCAGACCGAAATCAACCTGCCCTACATCACCGCCGACGCCTCTGGCCCCAAGCACCTGGTGATGACCTTGACCCGCGCCAAGTTGGAACAACTGACTGGCGACCTGATCGAACGCTCGCTCGCCCCGGTGCGCCAGGCTCTCAAAGATGCCGGCGCGCAGGCCTCCGAAATCAACGAAGTCGTTATGGTCGGCGGGATGACGCGTATGCCCGCCGTGCAAGACGCCGTACGCCGCCTGTTCAACAAGGAACCCCACAAAGGCGTCAACCCAGACGAAGTCGTCGCCATCGGCGCCGCCATCCAGGCCGGCGTATTGGGAGGCGAGGTAAAAGACATTCTTCTGCTGGATGTCACCCCACTGACTCTTTCCGTGGAAACCCTGGGCAGCGTGGCCACTCCGCTCATTGAGCGCAACACCACTATTCCAACCCGCAAAAGCCAGGTTTTCTCCACCGCCAGCGACAACCAATCGCAGGTCGAAATCCACGTTTTGCAGGGCGAACGCCCCATGGCGCAGGACAATAAATCCTTAGGAAAATTTATCCTGGATGGCATCCCCCCTGCGCCGCGCGGCATTCCACAGGTCGAAGTCACCTTCGATATTGACGCCAACGGCATTTTGAAAGTCACCGCTTTAGATAAAGCCACCCAGCGCAGCCAGCACATTACGATCACCGCTTCTTCAGGCTTGAGCAATGAAGAAGTAGAGAAGATGCGCAAAGAAGCTGAACTGCACGCCGATGAAGATCGCAAGCGCAAAGAATTGATCGAAGCCCGCAACCAGGCCGACAACCTGGCTTACTCCGCTGAAAAGGTGCTGCGCGATCTGGGCGAAAAAGTCCCCGCCGACATAAAGACCCAGGTGGAAGACAAAATTGCCAAAGTTCGCCGGGTGCTGGACACGAACGAAGCAGATACAATTAACGCCGCAGCAGAAGAACTCAACCAGATTTTACAGCAGGTGGGCGCCGCCGCCTACCAGCAAGGCGCCCCAGAAGCTGCGCCAGGCGGCGAAACACCCCCGCCCGGCCCACAAGACACTCCCCCCGGTGGGGATGAAGTTGTAGACGGCGAGTTTCGCAACGCCTAAAACCCTTAGAATTTTATGCCCGCGCTGACTTTAACAGATTTGATCGTTAAAGTCAGCGCTGGTTCAAAAAATCTTGAACTGTTATGCGGGCGCAATACGCCTGCGATTAAAAAACCATCGATAATCAGCAAGGTATCCTTTATTTCGATCAGGGCGCTTCGTCTGTCGCCCTGGATAGCATGGTGAGATGACACAACGCGATTACTACGAAATCCTCGGCGTACCGCGCAGCGCCTCCAACGATGACCTCAAGTCGGCGTTTCGCAAATTGGCCCGCCAATATCATCCCGATGTCAACAAAGAGCCAGACGCCGAAGAGCGCTTCAAGGAATTGAACGAAGCCTATGCGATTCTCTCAGATGAGAACAAACGCGCCGCTTATGACCGCTTTGGTCATGCCGGCGTACGCGGCCCGAACGGCGCTCCTGATTTCAATGTAGATTTTTCCGATTTCGCCGATATCTTTGGCGACTTATTCGGCTTCGGCGGCTTCCGCTCTGCCTCGCGCTCGCGCAACGCCCCGCGTCGCGGCGCAGATTTGCAATACCGTCTTGACCTGAGCTTCGAAGAAGCGGCTTTTGGGATCGAGAAAGAGATCGAAATTATCCGCGACGAAACCTGCTCGAAATGCAAGGGCAGCGGCGCCGAGCCAGGCACCTCCCCAACGCGTTGCAGCACCTGCAATGGCAGC
>JAGUYW010000073.1 GCA_020061105.1 Anaerolineales bacterium
ATTCGATCAAAAACTGAGAGCGGCGCGCCCGCAGCGCCATCGGCGCCACGGTTTGCAGGTCTGCCAGGCTGACCTCGGTGCGGGCGTCGGCGGCGGCGTAAGCTCGGGCGGCCTCGAACAGCGTGATCTCGGCCCGCAGGGAGTCGACCTGCAGCTGGCGCACGATCGCCAAACCAGCCTGGGCGGCCTCGTCGGGCAGTGTCACTTGCGGCAGCAGGTCGCGGGCAGAATGGATTTCGTCGCGCAGCAGCCCCGTTTCATCGGTATAAAGGGAGACGGTCTGGCGTGGGTTGTTCAGGTAAGCCTGCACCCGCCGGTAGGCCTCCAGGCGTTGGTCGGGTTCCAGCAAGCCGCGCACCACCAGCCGCAGCCCAAAACGATCCATGATCTGTGGGCGCAGACGGCCTTCTTCCGGGTTCATCGAGCCGATCAGGGTGAAGCGCGCCCGGTAAGTAGCCGTAACCGGCCCGCGCCGCACAGTGAAGCGCCCCTGGGCGGCAGCATCCAGGATGGCGTCGACAATCTCATCATCCAGCAAGTTAACTTCATCGATATACAGGATATTGCGGTCAGCCTGCGCCAGGATGCCACGCCGGATGCGCATGCGTTCGTGCAGTGCGGCGCGTACGTCCAGCCCGCCCACCACGTCCTCGATGCGAGCGTTGAGCGGCAGTTCCACCAGCCGCACACGATCCAGGCTGGACAGCGCTTCTCCTTCGGCATACTTTTTGGCGCAATCCGGGCAAACCGCGTCGATCCCACCGCTTTCGATATCTTCTGGCATACAGCCATAACGGCACAGGCTGCGCGGCGTGTCGGGCAGCAGGTCGATCAGGCTGCGCACGGCAGTGGTCTTGCCGGCGCCGCGCGGTCCAATCAACAGCACCCCGCCCACTGCCGGGTTGATCAACGCCAGCAGCAAAGCCAGCTTCATCTCGTTCTGCCCTACCAACGCCAGGAAGGGGAAGGGCAGATTCTCAGCCAGCCCGGCGTCCTCGGCCGGAAACTGCCCCGCCAGGCTGCGCCCCGAAACGCGATCGAGAAGTTCGCGCAGCGAGCGCGGCGGCGGGGCAGCGTTCTCGCGCAGCGCGCCGCCTTCGATATAGGCGCTTTCGCCTGGCGGCGTGGGGGTCGGGTTGGGTTGGTTTTCAGTCGTCATCGGTTCTCCGCTCTCGTGCAAAGACCCTAAGGGTTTAAAAAACCCTTAGGGTCTGGGTGGCTGATCAAGCCTGGTCTTTTATCTTGCGCTGCGCCAACCGGTAAGCCTGGCGCGCCGCACCTTCTCCCATGCGCTGACGTTGTTCTTCGGTCTCCGGGACCAATGGCGGTACCGGGCGCGGTCGACCGGCAGCGTCCAGCGCCACATACACCAGGTAGGCAGTGTTGGTGTGGGTGCATTCGCCGGTAATCGGGTTTTCGGCCACCACATGCACTTCGGCTTCGATCGATGTGCGCCCGACGTAGCTCACCTCAGCAGTCAGGATCACCAGGTCGGTGGTGCGGATCGGTTGGTGAAAGACCATGCTGTCCACCGCCACCGTTACCACACGCTGTTGGGCATGCCGCATGCACGCCAGGGCGCCGGCTTCATCAACCAGCTTCATGATCCAACCGCCATGCACATTGCCAAGGTTATTGGCGTGCTCTGGCTGCATCAATTGCGCCAGGGTCACCCGAGAGGCGCTGACCGGCTTGCCTGCCAATTTGCTTTCGCTCATACTTTTCAGATACCTTTCAATCTAAATCGTCGCGCAGTTCGCCATGATCTTTCGATGGCAACAGTTCGGGCATTTCATCCAGCACATCCACCATATTCTGCGGCACCTCCGGCATCATCGGCGCCAGCGGCACCGTTTGCGGGGGATGAATGGGCGGCGGCGGGGCGGGCGGCCGGATGCGGGAAATCGCGAAGCTCTCTTCGCGTTTGCGCAAGATGCGCGGCTCGGCGGTCATCTCACCCACATAATGGCCGTGCACTGAAAACACCCGCCGGTCGGATTGCACCAACCCGATCCAACTGCCGTGTAAATCATACAGGTAGGGGTAAGCCAGGAAGGCCATCGGTTGGCCGCGTGAAGAATAGATAGGGATCAGGCGGGTTAAGGGCATCTCGAGAACTTGTCCATTCGATTGGTGGAATTAAGCCCGGCTTGTTTTCAACGATCAGCAAAACCAGCCAGCCATCGAACTTGTTTTCATGAATCGTATCATAAATATGAAAGCCCTGCAATTGGACTTTTCAGGCCTGGGCAAGGCAGATGCAGCCCACCTTATTCTACTAAAGTGAATTCCACCTGGTTCTTACCATGCGCCTTGACCCAATACATCAGGTCGTCAGCCAGCCTGATGGCTTCATCGACATTGTGCTCGAAAGCCAGGAAAGTGATCGCGCCGATGCTGACCGTGATCTGCCATTGGTTGGTCTGCATTTCGGAGCGCAAGCGGTCCATCAATTTATTCATAACGACCTCGGCCGATTCCTGGCTCAATTCGGGCAAGAGCACCACGAATTCGTCGCCGCCGATGCGCGCCACCAGATCGGTCTGGCGCAGGCTGGATCGTAATGTTTCTGCGATAGTTTTTAAAACCACATCGCCGGTAGCGTGCCCAAATTGGTCATTGATTAGCTTCAAGTCATCCACATCGATATAAGCCAGCGTGAAGGGATGGTTGTAGCGGCGGGAGCGCCGGATTTCGCGCCCGGCGATTTCATAAAAAGCGCGCGAGTTAGCCACGCCGGTCAGGAAATCTCTGCGCGCCAATTCCTGCTCGTGCTCCCAGGAGCGCTTGAGATTAGCGATCAGCACAGTTACCACGAAGAAAAAACCCAACCGGCTGGCGGCGTTCCAATAGCCGGCAGCTGGGTTCGAGTAAATTTCGCCGGCCAGGCTGTTAGCCACCAGCCAGGTCAAGGCGCTGAAGATCGAGATCAGGAAAGCCAGGTCGCGGTTGACATACCAGGCCGCCAGCGCCACCGGCAGCAAATAAAACAGAGAAAACGAAAACTCAAAGCCACTCAGATAATCCAACACCCCCAGCAGCAAAACGAGCATCAACGAGACCGTCGCCAGGAAGCGTCGATCGAGCGTTTCAAGATAGCGATTGGTGAAATGAAGTATTTTTTCCATAATTTTTTTATATTAGAAGAATAGTTTTCCATCCTCAACTCGATCTTCCCAAATGTCATCTTGCATACTCAAGATTACATTAGACAAGATCAAGCTTCCGATCAGCAAATATGGAGAATATACAAAAAGCGCTAGCACAGCGTACCAGTTGCCATAAAAAATGTCTGCAACTAACACAAATGGCAGGCAAAGCAATAAACCCAGATACAGCATCATCAAAAGTGAGAGGGGGTCTTCGGTGCGCATTTTGCGGTCGATTGATGCACGGATAATCACCCCAAACATATGCGCTCCCTCAAAATCGTTATCAAGTGGATCATAACCGCTTCGCCCCAGGAGGGTGCGATGCCCAGGCCAGCCTCTCAGAAAAAAAGACTTTTCATCAAGATAGAACCACTGCGGAATCGGAACATCACTTGCCATGATCGCTGCAATCTCAGACTCTTCCATTTCCATCGGATCATGTTCTACTTGCTCATCCTGAACGACAGGATTTTCAGCAACCCGCCGATACATCTGCCCCTCGAGCTTGATCATTGCATTATAAAGGTTGGTCCGACCCGCAGAAAACCTTGGGTTCATCTGCACAGATTTCTTGTAAGCCTCGAGTGCTCCTTCAACTTGCCCCATCTCTTCAAGGATCAGCCCGAGGTAATTGTAAGCCACCGCGAGGTCTGGCAGGACAGGCTTCGCCAATTCGATGCTTTGCACAGCCTGCTGCGGGTCAGCGTTGTAATAATATTCAAGCGCCTGGTCGAGATGGTTTTTGGCTGGGGATTCGTGAAATACATCTTCCAGCTCTTTTTCGGCTGCCAGTAAATATTCCCAGGCCTCTTCGAATTTCACATCAAGCTGAATGGCTGCACGAAAATCAATCAAGGCCCGTTCAAATTGCCCCATCTCATAAAACACCCTCCCCCGGATGGTATCAGCTAGAGCGCTACCCGGCGCCATTTCTATTGCCCTTTCTGCCTCAGCAAGGGCGGTATCAAAATCGCCATCCTGGAGATAACGATCGATATCCATTCGGATTTGCCAGATCTGGTTTTCTACTGACAACGGTGGCGTTCGTCCCAATCGCTCGATGAGGATCTGGCGGATGATGTCAAAAACCATCTCATCCCACTGCTCCGTGTCTCTTTCCTGCCAGACGTGGATCAATTCCTTGGTTTTCTTTTGATTGAGGTTTTGATAGAGCTGGTTGCGGAAGTTGTCGCCCATGTGACCCTGACCAATCTCATTGTTAAGTCAAAAGCCGCCAATCTTTTTTTTCAAATTGCTTGGTTTTTCCCAAATACCTGAACATAAGTATACCGCATTTACTTGTTACCTATATCTTCAGGCTTTGATTTATTTCCTCCCCCCTTCTTTCACCTCAGGCTGAATCCAGGTGAAAATGTCTTGCCGCCAGGTCCGCAATCTCTTCAATCGTCCGATTACTGTCTATGCGCAATACATCCAGGCTGGCGGTAGTTGTTTCCTTTGTGATCCACTCCGCAAAAGCCGCATCCCGCCGCATCCAATTCTCAAACGCCGCAGCCGGGTCTGGGCAACCCTGCAGGATTTCGCCCACCCACCCTCGCCGGGCGTAATGCTGGCGCTGAAATTTCTCCTCCGCAACCAGCCAGAGCGCCCGACGCCGCTCAGTCAGCCACTTTGCCACCAGCCCCGGTAGTAAGGCCGTCCCCTCCACCAGGAGCGGCTGATCATCCGGCAGAGCCAGTAAATCGCCGAGAACAAGCTCAAATACTTCGCTGTAACAATCGATGGCTTGCTGCACCAGCGCTTCGACCGGCAGCATCCAGCGTTCCTGGCAGGAAGCCGCCAACCAGCGCCTCAAAGCCAGCTGCCGTTCGGGCGACAGGTATGGCGCATGCGCCTCGAAAGCCTGATCGACATGGTAGACCCGCAACCCAAAGCGCCGCGCCAGAATTTCGCTGATCGAACTTTTCCCGGCGCATGGCGAGCCGCCCAACCAGAAGAGATGGGTCAAATCAACGGGCATATCTGCACATTATATAATTAATCTCGTGCTGGCGTACTCTCCTCAACAAAGATAATCCCATCATATAAATCCAACCAAGAGCTTGCGCATTTGAGCGCCTCCCCGAGTCAAGCGCTGGCGGTTAGTTCCAGCAGCAGTTCATCGATCTCAGCGCTGCGGGCGTTGGCAAAGCCACGCCCCTCGCCAATCACTGTAAAACCGCATTTTTCCAACACCCGTCGCGAAGCCAAATTGTCCGCAGCAACGCGGGCGTAGATCGGGCGCTTCGGGTTGTGTCGCGCCAGGAATTCTGCCAGCGCTCGGGTGGCAACGCCCTTTCCCCAAAAGGCTTTACCGAGCCAGTAACTGACTTCCGGCTGGCCTTCTTCCTCGTAACTCAGCACGCTCCCGGCGATCTGCCCGTCAAGGACAACGGCGCGGATGATGATCGTTGGGTCGGCCAATATTCTGCGCCAGTGATCGTCAAAAGCTGCCCGGTCAGATGGGTCTTTGGCGGTGAAAGCTGCCATAAAAATAGCTTCCGGTTCCAACTGCTGTGCGAAGAAAACCGGCAGGTCGTCCGCAATCACCGGGCGCAATGATAGTTCAGCTTGCAAAGCTTTTACAACCTCGTGCACATGTGCGATTTTTGAAAAATATTTCGTTTCGGGTGCAAAATGAGCGAAATCAAGTTACGCTCGATACCAGCGGTTCAGTTTTCCGGAAGTATCTCGCTTCACCACTCCCTTGGCTTCCAGGTCAAGCTGCACAGTTTTGACCCACCAGCCAGACTTCTCGCCGTTCGGGAAGAGCGTTTCCGGCAGAAACGGCAGCACCGCCTGGAGCATTTCAGCCTGCGTCAGACCTGGCATCTGCCCAGGCAGCGCCTGCATCAAAGCGTCGCGCATCGCCTCATACTTTTCAGCATTGACGTTTGAAGTGCGTCCAGGGACATTGATGTTTTCAACTTGGATCATTCTGGGTTTTGGCATGGATTCTCCTCACTGATCGGTGCGAATAAATAGTTTAACAATCCGGCTTGAATTGCTTCGCCCCGGCTTTGGGATGCAACCTATCCACCTCCCAATTGAGAGGGTTTGCATCGATATACATCCAAATCTGTTGAAATTCTGGTTCGCTACGGATTATGTGGTCGTAATAATTGCGCTGCCACACGTCTTCGAAATCAAATTCTTGCCTGGCGCGCCGGGTAACTGAGGATTTGAATCCCGCGATGAAACTCCCTAATGATTTTACGGCTCGGGCAGGGATTGCGGATCTGGGGTGAATATCGGTCGGGAGCAACTCCTTCGATCGCATGCCGCCCGGGCGCATGCCATGCGCCCCTACATTGGCTTCGTCGTTGGGGCGGATGGAATCCGCCCCAGCTCTTTCAACCGCCACAATCCAAACAATCCCATGGATATGGTTTGGCATGATCACGAACTCATCCTCATTCAGTCGAATTTCTTTGCGAATTTCGGTTGACCGAAACCATTCTTCACGAATAATCTCCCCTAACGGCGATAACTGGACTTTCCCATCCACCACCTCACCAAAGTAATTTTCTCGTTGATAGGAGACCAAGGTGACAAAATAAGCCCCTGCCTGGGCATAATCATATCCCTTCAGGCGGATCGAACGGCGATGGTGTTTTTGTCGATCGTATGGCATCAATTTCCGTTCAAGTAAATTTACTTCACAAAGATTCTACCGAAACTCGCGCAACACCCACTGGTGCGAACCCGGATAATAAACCATGCGGGCATAACCGGTATCGCCAAAGGCAAAAATGATTCCCGACTGGTTGACTGGGGGCTGAGCGCCGATCACAGCTCGCAGCGCTGCGTTGAGCACGCCGCCATGGGCAACCACCAGCACGCTGTCCAGGTTACGGCGCACGACCTTCTCCACCGCCCTGGCAGCCCGGCAGTAGATTTCCCAGTCGCTTTCGCCCGTGCCGCACATCGGTTCGTAGGGGTTGCGAAAAGCCGGCCTGGGAAAACGTTGGGTGGCGACGTCGAGCGGCAGGCCGGCCAAAGGGCCATTATCAATTTCCATCCAATCGGGGTCGGTTTCCACCTCCACGTTCAGGCGGAGACCAATGATCCGGGCGGTTTCATGGGCGCGCTGCAAGGTACTGGCGACGATCCGGTCAAAATGCACGCCGCGCTCCAGAAAATCCTGGGCGCGCAGTTCAGCCTGCGCTCGCCCGGTCTCTGTCAGCGGCGAATCGTAACGCCCCTCGTGAACTTCCTCATCGTCAGCGCGCGAGCGTCCGTGGCGCATAAAAGTTATGGCAATTTCATTGTGCATTGTTTCAGTCTTCCTCCCCACCAAAGCGCGGCGCAGTCCAACCCTGCTGCCTGGACCAATCCAGTAGCCCTTCTCGTTCAGGGCATTGAATTTGCGCCCTATTATGGCTATGCGCACCATGCACCGGGTTGTAATCCTCAAGCCTGCCGATCATCCTTGCCCATGCCGGAAACCAGGTATCCAAATCACTCACCTCCCTCAGCTACGAAGACCAGTTTCTTGCCCCTCATCGTATTTATCTCCAGCCGGTCTGCACAGACATTGTATTGCTCCGTTTCCCCCAACAGCGTCGTGAACCGGCCTTCTTCAAGCGCCATGGTTTCATCGCAATTCACGTCGTTTGTCATCTCCAAATAGAAGATCTGCATGGAGTCGCCTTCTGCCTGGTAACGACCACGAAAATCACGGCAGATGGTGGTTCCGAAAAATTCTCCCGCTTCGAATTGAAGGGTATATTTCGAAACATTGCCACGCTCATCCAGAAAAGATAATTGATCGCCCGCTACTCGAAATTTCGCTACTCGCCGGAAGATTTCGATGAAGCGATCTTCTTGTTGCATCACACCAACAGGTTCATTGCAAAGCTGCAATTGGCGATATGGCATCTCGATCGAAAGATTTCCGCCTGAGCGGATGGTATAGCTGGCGCCAAAACGATTGCACCCCGCCGAACCGCTTATCTTACCTTCCTCGAACTTGAGGGTAAGAAAGGTATCCGCCAGGATTTCCTGATCTTCGAGCAGTTGAACCCGCCAACGTGTACCATCCAATTCGACGCCGCGCCTCGCTGCCGGCGTACAGGCAGCCAGATAAACGGCAAGAAGAATGAAAATGGAGACTTTTTTCATCAATATCGAAACCTCTCAACTTTTTACACAACCAATTCTACATCACTTTTCATCAAAACCCCCTCGATCCAGGCGCATACCCTGTCGCCCCTACAATGATCCGGATCTCCAATCACCAATCTCGAATCTCAAACCACCATTCTCTCCCCCCTCACAACCTCACCACAAATACACTCCCCCTGCCCTTCCCCTCGCTTTGGGCTTCGATCTCGCCGCCGTGCGCCTGGATGATGGCGCGGGCGATCGCCAGCCCCAGGCCGGCGCCGCCGCTCTGGCGGCTGCGGGATGGGTCGGCGCGGTAAAAGCGGTCAAAGACATGCCCGAGGTGCTCGGGGTCGATGCCTGAGCCGCTGTCCTGGACGCGCAATTCCACACCCGTCCCAGCGCGTTGCAGCGAGACGGACACTGCGCCGCCCGCCGGTGTGTGCTGCAAGGCGTTGTTGAGCAGGTTTTTCAGCACCTGGCGCATGCGGTCAGCGTCGACCGCCACCAGGATGGCTTGCGGGGGAATCTCCAGGCTGAGCTGGATTTCCTGCGCCGCCGCCAGCGGTTGGAAGGCTTCCACTGTTTTTGCGGTCAGCTCCACCAGGTCGAGCTCCTGTTTAAACAATGGCAGCTGCTGCGCTTCCGTCTGCGCCAGTTCGTGCAGGTCGTTAACCAGCGCCGCCAGCTGCTGGGTCTCATCCACCAGCCCGGCGATCTCTTGCATCTCCAGCGGGTAAACGCCGTCCAGGATGGCCTGCAAGTTGCCCTGCACAATGTGGATCGGGTGGCGCAGTTCGTGAGCGACATCGGCCAGCAGGTTTTTGCGCAAGCTTTCGGCGCGCTGTAATTCTTGCGCCATCTGGTTGAAAGAATGCCCCACCGCCCGGAATTCCTGGCTACCCTGCAGCGGGACGCGATGCGTCAGGTCGCCCTCCGAGATCGCTCGCGCCGCCTGCTCTAGCCGGCGCAGCGGCGCAACCAGGCCGCGACTCAAGAGCACCCCCACCATCAGACCCATCAGCGCCCCAGCCAGCAAAGCCCAGCTCAGATTAATCCAGATGCGGTTTTCACGCTCGCGGATCATCAGCCGCAGTTCGGTGAACTGTTGGTCCGATAAGCCTTCGGCCATCCCAGGTCGGAATGGCGTCTCGGGCGGCGGGTTGATGATGCGCCACAGGTGCGGGAATAACGCCACCAGGATCACGGCCAGGCCAATAGCCAGGCTCAAGCGCACCCACAGGCGGTTCACGCTTTGGCGCTCCTTTCCATGCGATACCCGACCCCATACACGGTGGAGATGACCGGTGGGTGATCGGAAACGCTCTCCAACTTGCGCCGCAGGTTGCGCATGTGACTATCGATGGTGCGTTCCATCCCGGCAAAGTCGTTCCCCAGAGCCTGGCGCATCAGTTCGCTGCGCGTCAGCACATAGCCCTGCGCTTCCATCAGGGCGCGCAACATATTGAACTCCGTGGCGGTCAGGATGACCTCCACCCCTGCCAGGAAAGCCTGGTGGCGCCCGCAGTCCAGTTCCAATTCACCGGCTCGCAAGATGCGCTTCTGGGGTGAACGCTGGGTTTCTCCCCGGCTGCGCAGATTGGCGCGCACTCTCGCTACCACTTCGCGCGGGTTATAGGGCTTAACCACGTAATCGTCCGCCCCCAATTCCAAACCGACGATCTTCTCCTCATCTGCTACGCGCGCCGTCAGCATGATGATCGGGATATGCGCCAACCGGGGATCGCTGCGCACCCGGCGGGTGATTTCGTAACCGTCCAGGTCGGGCAGCATCAAATCCAGCAGCAGCAGATCGGGTTGCTCACGCTGCAGAATATGCAGAGCGTTCTGCCCATCATACGCCACCACCACCTGATAGCCAGCTTGCTCCAGGTAGCCGCGCATCAGACGCACCACGGCTTTATCGTCGTCAACAACCAGGACTCGTTCGTTTGACATCGGCTGGATGGATCAGTTCCATCTCCATTTCCAATACTTCATTTGGGCAGGCTCGCCGCCATGACGCGGCCGGACGCCGCACTCGTTGAAATATATCACAATTTGGCGTGTCATCGTCAGGGTGCTGCTGGGCGCCGAGCTGCAGGAATAGCCATACACCGGGTCATAAATTTCGATGTAGTACACCGACATCTGGTATTCTCCGCTGGCGATCGCAAAGGTTTTGTCATACGGCCAGTCGCGATCGCCTTTGGGCACATGCAGGTAATAAAAAGCAGTCGAGTCGCTGATTCCAGTCAGCTTGATCGCCAGCGGGACTCCCGAGCGATTGATGACGCGCAGTTCGTACTGCTTGCCCGGCCACGGTTTAGCCGCTATCAGCTGGCTGGACAGAAATGCAATCAGCAGCCCAATACGGGCGAGTGTCCGAAAGTTCATTTGGCCTCTAAGAATTGGATCACCATATTCACTAGAAAGATGTTAATCCCGGAAGTATTCTGCCGCCATTCCCCCGGGGTGCCCGTGGATTGGGCGCCCATTCCGGCGCCAAAACCGCCCTCAGGTGGAAGCTCGCCTTCGGGGCGCGTGCCGCCAAAACCGCCGCCTGCCCCACCGCCCATGCCGCCTCCGGGACCGCCGCCCATCCCCGCTCCAGGAGCGCCGCTCTGTTGGGCGCTTTCGATGCGCGCCTGACGGGTGGCCTGCATCGAAGCATCCGGCGTGCCAGAAGCGCCCATGCCCTGCGGGCCGCGTTCGCCGATCAGCGCTGTCAGATCGGCGCTGCTGAGCTTCATCGCCGCAATTGCGGTTTGCTGCTCGGCGCTGAGAGCAATTTGGATTTGCTTGACCAGGGCGTCGACCTCCTGAGTAGAAGCGGTATCGCTGGCGCTCAGGGTGCGCAAGGCCTTCCAAAGCGGCAGCAGTTCGGCAGCCTGCGTCTGGCTGATCGGGTAAGCAGTTTCATCCAACTTGAGTGTGCCCAGGGCAAGCTGGTTCGCCAACGACAAGGTCTCTGTCGGGTTGGCAGCGGCGCCGCCGCTTGCGACACTGCTGCAGCCGGCCAGCGGCGTGGCCAACAAGGCCAATAAGATCAAAAGGGTTATGGGTAAAACGGATTTCATAGGTTGCTCCTCAAATTCCACCGGTCTGCGCCAGGTGAAGAATTATTATTCTTTGTATAAAGCCCTCATTCGTGCCGCAGCGCTTCGATCGGGTCAAGTTGGGCAGCCTTATTGGCCGGGTAGTAGCCAAAGAAGACGCCCACCACCGCTGCGGAACTGAAAGCCAACAAAATCGACTCGGGCAGCACCACGGTGCGCATTTCGCCAAAGCTCCCAAACAGCCAGGAGCCGCCCACCCCAGCCGCCACGCCAATCAGGCCGCCCACCAGGCTGAGCAGCAGCGCCTCGGTCAGGAACTGGCTGCGGATATCGTTCGGGCTGGCGCCCACCGATTGGCGGATACCAATCTCGCGCGTGCGCTCAGTCACGCTCACCAGCATGATGTTCATAATGCCAATTCCACCCACCAGCAAAGAGACCGCCGCCACCCAGGTCAACAGGTTGCGAAAAGCGGCCGTGGTGGCCGACTGGGTCTCGATAATATCTTGCTGGGTGGTGATGGTGAAGGTCAGGCTTTCCAGGCTCAGGTTGTGGCGCTTTGCCAGCAGCAAGGTGATCTGCAAGATGACCTCGTCCATATTCGCGTCTGGCTCGATTTTGACGTTGATCAGGCGCACACTGTTGCCCATCACGCGCGCCATCATCGAGGGCAAATATTTTTGGAATAACACGGTAATCGGCATATACAGGCGTGAGTCAAAATCCGTGTCGCTGGCAACGCCGCGCGGCGCCAGCACGCCGATCACGGTCAGCTTGTAATTCCCAACCATGACAACCTGCCCAACAGGGTTGGAATCGCCAAACAGTTCTTGCGAAAGGCTGGCGCCCAGCACGACTACCTTCAGCTTACGATCCAGGTCGTTCTGGTTGAGAAAACGCCCGGTGGCGATACTCATATCCCGCACCGATGGAAAGCTGGGCGTGGTGCCCACCAGGCTGACGCTTTCGATGGTCACACTGCCAGCTTTGACCACGCCAGAGCTGTTTTGTTCCACCGCCACGCCTGCTACGCCGGCTATCGATTCCTCGATGGCAAAGGCGTCGTCGTAAACCAATCCTGTCGTAGCGCCGCCGCCCGAGCCAGGACCACCGCGCGCAAACCCACTCTGGATGTAGATCAGGTTGGTGCCCAGGCTGGTGATGCGCTCGGAGATGGTGGCTTCCGTCCCGGCGCTGATGGCAATCATGATAATCACCGCCGCCACCCCGATAATCACCCCCAACATGGTCAGCAAAGAACGCAGCTTGTTCTTGCTCAACCCTTTCCAGGCGATCAATATGACATTAGAGATCTGCATGCTCGCCCTCCTTTGGAAATGTCCCCGGGGTGGCGTTGGCTGGCTCGCCCTCCGTCGTCAAGACCTGGGCGACGGGTTGGAAAGTATCGCTTTCGATCAAACCATCGCGAAAGCGCACAACCCGCCGGGCGTAAGCGGCGATCTCATTAGAGTGAGTCACCATCACAATCGTGCGCCCGTTGGCGTGCAGTTCCACCAGCAGCCCCATCACCTCTTCGCTGGAATGGCTGTCCAGGTTGCCGGTGGGCTCGTCTGCCAGGATCACCACCGGGTCGTTGACCAAGGCGCGCGCAATCGCCACACGCTGCATCTGCCCGCCAGAAAGCTCCGCCGGCAGGTGGTGGGTGCGGTCGCTCAACCTCACTGCTTCCAAAGCAGCCAGCGCCTTGGCTTTCTGCTCCGCCGCGCTCAGGCGATGACCTTGCGTGGCGCCGTTGCGCCGGTATAGCAATGGCAGCATGACATTTTCCAGGGCGGTTGAACCCGCCAGCAGGTTGTAGGACTGAAAGATGAAGCCCAGGCGCCTGTTGCGGATGATCGCCAGTTGCGTTTTGGTCAATCCGCTGACATCCTCACCCGCCAGGTGGTAGCTGCCGTTGGTCGGGCGATCCAGGCAGCCGATGATGTTCATCAGCGTGCTCTTGCCCGAGCCAGACGGCCCCATGATGGCAACGAACTCATTTTCGCCAATCTGCAAATCGATGCCTGCCAGGGCGCGCACTTGCGCTTCGCCTTTGCCGTAAATCTTTTCCAGCTTCTCAAGTTGGATAATTGTGGAGGTGGTCATACGCTTCTCTTCCACAGCTTATTTAGTGGCAACAATGCCGGTGGATACCACTTCGCCAGCCTGCAAGCCAGAGACGATCTCAACGCTGGTCAGATCTTGCAAGCCGATCTCAACCATGCGCAGAACCAGCTCGCCGTTGGCGTCCACCACAAAAACAGCGTATTCACCGCCGCCCAAATCACGCAGCGCTTCGATCGGGATCAGCACAGCGTTCTCCGCCCGAGCGAAAACCACATCCACCGCCGCGTTCAAGCCGACCGGCAGGGTGTAGCCCGAGACATCGCTGCCGTCGATCAGCACCCAGGCGCGGATGGTCTGTACGCCCGAGAGCGATTGCAGGCTCGGGTCAACCTGGACAACATGCCCCAGGAAGGTCTGGTCAGGGTAAGCGTCGAAATAGGCTTCAGCCAGCCTGCCGACGGTTACCTTATCCAGGTCGGTCTCATCCAGGTAGATTTCGAGCATCGGCTGCTGCAAGTTGGCGATGGTGATAAAAGCCGAATTGACGCTCTCGCCCACGCTGGCGGTCACATTCAAGATCACGCCATCGAAAGGCGCCGGCAGATCGACTACAGCCTGGGCGTCCTGCGCCAGCGCCAGGTTGGCCTGGGCATTGTTGAGTTCCGCCTGCGCCATGACCAGTTCGCTGGGATCGGGGCCGTCTTGATAGCGGGCGTAATCCCGGCGGGCGTTTTCCAGGTTGGTTTGAGCCACTTCCAGGGCATAGACATATCCCAGTTGGGTAACGGCAGAGTCGTACAGGCTTTGGGCGGCAGCCAGTTCCACCAGCAAGGTCTCGCGGGTTTCATTTTCAGCCGGGTAATAGCGATAGGGCTCGAAAGCCGCCCGGGCGCTGTCCAGCTTCTCCTTGGCGTAATCCAGGGCTTCGATGGGCGCCATGCCCTTCAGCGCCGCCGGAACGGTGTAGTTATCCAGGGCATATTGAGCGTCGCGCACCGCGCTGGCATAGGTGGTTATATTACTGATGGCCTTGGTACGCAATTCTGCAGCACTCTCGTACAGAGTGTCAATAGCCGCCTGGGCTTTCAATACAGCCAGTTTGGCGTTGGCGATCGCCGCCTCGATATCCTCCTGGGTGGTGTTGGTTTGCAAGCGCGCCAATATCTCGCCAGCCTTGACCTGGCTGCCGATCTGGACGTTCAATTCGATCAACTTTCCGTTCTCGTCAAAGCCGGTGCTGATCTGATTGGCTGGGATCAACGAGCCGCTGGCGCTGGCCAGGATCGTCAGGTCGCCCAGGCGAGCGGTAGCGGTTTGCAAGCGGTTCGACGCTGCCGCCGTAGCCGCCTGGGCCGACCGCCCCGTCGCCCAAACATAATACGCCCCGCCCCCTACCCCCACCAGGAGAAGGACGCCAATCAAGCTGAGCCAGAACTTTTTTTGCATAGACACGCTCCTCGAAAGATTTGCTTTCCCCCAATTATAAAAAAACAATCTGCAGAAGTTGTGCAGATTGTTTGAAGGGGTTGTGAAGTATTCTCTACTCTACATCATTATAAGTCCAGTATCGATTCACAAAAAAGTTCCAAAACATCACCACCGCAATGGCAACCGCCAGGGTCAGGTTGTCGCCCACCAGCTTGGCCGGCATGAGCGGCACGGTGAAAGGCAGCGCACTCACCAGCGCCGTCATGGGCTTCTCGAGCATCAGGATCAATGGGATACGGATGAACAGCCCGCTGATGCTGACCAGAAAGAACTCGAAAAACTGGCGCAAGATTGGTTTGGCGCGCGAATCGGGATAGGTCCAATAGCGGTTCCAAACAAAATTGCTACAAATTGCGCAGATAAAGGAGATCGTGCCCGCCCAGGCCAGCGGCATGTGCAGGTAATGGTCGAGAAGGTCCGCGACGCCGAAATCAACCACCGCCCCAATGGCGCCCACCATCGCAAAGCGCAGGAAGCGGCTACGCTCGCGCGGGTTGGTGACCAGGACGGTCATACGGTCGCGGCGTTGCCAGTCGCCGGCATGAAGTGGGCGATGGTGGCGCGCAAACCGTCTTCCAGGCCTACCTGCGGGTTCCAGCCCAGCAGTTCCTGGGCACGCGTAATGTCCGGGCGGCGGCGCTGCGGATCGCCCTCGCCGCGCTGGTCGGCCTTGAAGATGATCCCACCCGGGTTGCCGGTCAGGCGATTGATCGCCTGCGCCAGTTCGAGCACGCTGATTTCGGAGGGATTGCCAATATTGACCGGGTCGTGAATATCCGAATACAGCAGGCGGGTGATGCCGTCGATCAGGTCAGAAACGTAACAAAAGCTGCGGGTTTGCTGCCCGTCGCCATAGACTGTCAGAGGCTCGCCATTCAATGCCTGCTTGAGGAAGTTGGGCACCGCTCGCCCGTCATCCAGGCGCATGCGCGGTCCATAGGTGTTGAAGATGCGCACGATACGCGTATCGATGCCGTGAAAGCGGTGGTAGGCCATGGTCAGGGCTTCGGCAAAGCGCTTGGCTTCGTCGTACACCGAACGCGTGCTGATGGGGTTGACATGGCCCCAGTAGGTCTCGCGCTGCGGGTGCTCTTGCGGGTCGCCGTAGATTTCACTGGTGGAGGCCAGCAAAAAGCGCGCCTGTTGGGCGCGCGCCACGCCCAGGGTGTTGTGGGTACCCAGGGCGCCGGCCTTCATGGTCTGGATCGGCAGATTGACATAGCCGAAAGGCGAATTGGCGTTCGGGCTGGCAGGCGAGGCGAAGTGCAGCACAGCGTCTTGGGCGCCCGGTACAAAAATGAAGTTCGAAACATCGTGGCGGATGAACGAAAAATTGGGATTGTTGGCCAGGTGCGCCAGGTTCTCGGGACTGCCGGTGATGAAGTTGTCCATCCCCACCACCTGGTGACCATCTTGCAGCAGGCGGTCGCACAGGTGCGAGCCCAGAAATCCGGCCGCGCCGGTAATCAGAATGCGCATTTTCTCAGGGCGCAGGTTTAATTCAGGCATCGGTCAATCTTCTCCAGTCGATTCAGGAATTTCAAGCCACACCACCCGGCTGGTCAAGCCATCGCCGGTCACTTGCACCGCCTCGCCGGTCAGGCTGTCCACCAACCACAGGTTGCCGTTATACAGCACCGCGATGGCAAAACGCCCACTATCGGGCATCGCCGCCGGTGACCAGGCGCCCCAGTGCTGCTGTGGATCCAGCCCGGCGGCGTCTTCAGCAGGGAACAACACCTGGCGGTCGGAACCATCGCGATCGATCACTGCCAGGCGGTAGCGGCTGGCCTCGCTCTGGGCAGGAAAGATGGCTTGCAAGAAAGCCAGTTGGTATTCCAGGTCGCCCGAAGGTTGCAGTTGAAAGGGCGAAGCCAGCGGGTAGGCAAACATGCCCAC
>JAGUYW010000008.1 GCA_020061105.1 Anaerolineales bacterium
CGAAAATCCTCATAATAGATTTCCGGCGGCGGCCAGTTCAACGAACCGCCGTAGCCCACCATGGTGAATTTCGCTCCATTCGGGCCGGTCCGCAGCTGTCCAGATTTCTTCAGCTCATTCAGCAATCCTGCTGTTGGCAGCTGCGCCGGAACGATATCCAGGACGGGTTCCGCCAGCACCAACAGGCCGATATCATGCGGGTTGCTGCCGCCCCAACCGTAATCCGGGTGAGTGTAGACCGCCTCGACCAGGCGCAAACCGCTTTCGGTCAGCGCGTACGGCTCGAAATTGACCCAAACGCGTGTGATGCCGAATTCTTCCACCAACCCATCGGTGCAATGCCCGGCGGTCAGAAAAACGCGCGGGTGGATCAACGTACCCGTGCACCACTGCCACGGGCCGTAATCCGGCCAATCCACCACCATCGCTCCCACGTTCAGGTGAGTGGTATCTCTCTCCCCCCAGGTAATCGCCCCGGCAGGGATCGCCATGGTGGCCGCCAATACCAATACAATCGCTAATGGGATCACAATCTTGCGCATCGTCGCCTCCTCAAGCTATCGTTGTGTCGTACGGGTACGCCCTGCGCAACCCGCCGCGCAGCGCACTACTTGTTTAACGCACTCGACCTGCAATTGATACGCCAACCGGCCCTCCTCTAACAGAGAAGAGCCGGTTACAACAACCAACTCCCTTCTCCCTCCCAGGGAGAAGAGCCGGGGATGAGGGTCTACCCCTCCGCCAACCTGTGAGCCTGTACCTTCCTCCAACCCCACCATCCGCTCAAAACCCACCCGCCGAGCAGCAAACAACCTACGCCGGCGATTGTCATGGTGGTATTGAAGGCGTCGGCGTAATTGACGCCGCCCCAGGTGTGGGTGGCGCCCATGGTGTACTGAATGGTCAACGCCATCACGCCCAGCACGATCGCCGCCGCCCCACCCGCCGGGCGGTTGGATCGGGCGTTGCTCTTGCTGAAATCTACCTTTTGCCACACGCCCGGAATGCGAAACAGCAAGAAAATAATCAGCGTCAGGATGGTGGTATACACCACTGCGTCCACCGGCATGGATTTGCCGCGCAGGGCTCGCGAGGCGATGATGTGAATGATGCCAATCGCCGTCCCCGAGAGCAGCACGAACATCGCCTGGCGATAGCCATCCGGCGCCCCTCGCACAAGCATAATGGTCGCCCGGATGCCCCAGATGCCCAGGGCGATGCCGGTCAGCACGAACAGGATATACAGCCATTGAAACGGCGCCAGCCCGACCATGCTTTCATAATTCGTCGGCGCGATGGCCGCGCAAGAAGTGCCCACGCCCCCCAGCAGGGTGAAACCCGCCGTCAAGCCCATGAACAAGATCCCGATGAAGCGTAAAAATTTTCCCATTGTTTTTTCCTTTCGATTTGTTTTTTGCTGACAGCGATCGGCAGTCAGCTTTCAGCTTTCCGCTATCAAAATCCGTTGTCTTATCCGTTCGACCGTTCCAATTACCTGCTTTTTCAACGCAAAGTCGCTAAGGCGCAAAGCTCTGTTTAAGGTTTTCTTAGCGTTCTTTGCGCCTTAGCGTTTCCAATTTTTCTCAGCGCGCGCAGCGGAAGCCCACTTGTGGGCTGTAATACTGCGGCCCGGCGCTGTTGAACTTCCAGACCCGCAAATCCACCTCATACGAGTAGAAACTACCGCCGCGCATGTGGCGGTAATGCTGCTTGGGATAATCGTCGCCGGTCCACTGCCAGACATTGCCCGCCATATCGTACAATCCATACGGCGAAGCGCCGTTCAACGTCTCGAAGCCGTTGTATGACTGCCCGTTGAACAACCCCACCGGGGTGGTGTTACCCAACTTACCGAACATCTTCTCGAACAGGTCAAAGGACGAGTAGAAATTGGCATGGTTACGCTCAATGTGCGTGCCCCACGGGAAGGGGAGCCCTCGCCCATCCACCAACTCCGTACCACGGGCGGCTTTTTCCCACTCCACCTCCAGTGGTAAACGCCAATCGTAGAACGAGCAGTAGGCGTTAGCGCCGAACCAGGTCACCATTGTGGCCGGGTGGTTGCGATATTCCGGGATGGAAGCGAACTGCACGCCGTCGAACAGGATACGCACGCCCGGATCGTACAGCGGCAGGTAGAGCTTATCGCCCGCCCGGATCTCTTCTTCATGTTTGTAGCCGTCGTACGGCTCGCCAGGGTAGTAACCTGCCACGCCTTCTTCGATCCACACCTGCTCGCCCGCTTCGACTTCCACCTCGCCCACCCGGATGACGCCCGCCGCCAGGGCTTCGTTCAGGTAACGGGCAAACTGTTCATTGGTGACCGTGGTGATCATCATTTCGTAATCAGTTTCGATCAAGGTAGGGTGATCGTGCTGCCCGAAGGGGAAGACGCCCGCCGGGATCAGCGCCCAGGCTTCCGGGTCGACGCCCGTATCGATATAAGGCGGTGTAATGGCGCTTACGTTCGGCTCTGGAGCGCAAGCTGCCAGCAGCAAAACGCCCAAGACCAACAACATCATGGCGCGTCTCATTCTTCCACCTCCTTCAAGGTTTCTTCCAGTTCTTTCAATTTCTTCCTTTGCTCCTCGATCTCGGCTTCAGCTGACCGCTTGATTTCCTGGTTGTATTCAGCCCTCCAAAAGCCCCTGGCTTTGAACAGGTCGATCAAGCGCCAGGCCATGAAAATCGCCAACACCAGCAGCACCGTCGCCAGGCCGATATCGGTCAGCAGCATGGTCCAGTTGACGATATTCTGCTGCTCGGCCTCGCCCACAAACAGGCGCTTCATCGAGAAGACCGTCACCGAGGCGAAAGCAATATTCGACATGATGATGACCGTCCAGCCAAACCACTTGCGGGCCTTGCCTTTCAACCCCGACTGGTCGGCAAAGTAGAACAGGATGATGGTGGCGATCAGGCTGGCCAGGATGTGCCAGTGTCCGGTCAGGGTGATGCGCTCTTCGCGGTGCGGCCAGACACGGAAGATCTCGGTCAGCTTAACCGCCATGAAGATGCCCACCCCGCTGACGGTGAAATTCATGAAGACCATCTGCCAACCCGGCCCAAACCTGAGCGGGTCACTGAGCAAGGCTTTGATCTTCTGCCAGAAGGTCGGTCTACGGATGCCGGCCGTGCCTTCCTTGATCAGCATATCCCAAGAGTAGATCACGAAGAACAGCGCCGCCAGCATCACCCCCACCGAGCCGACGTAAATGGTGGTATGCGCCCACTCCAGCCACACCACCGAAAGCGCTCCGAAGGTGATAATGATCGTGCCGACGATCATCAAGGGCATGGCGATGCGGTGCAGCAAGCCTTTGAAATCCAGCCAGCGCCCGACGATCAACGTGATGGCAACCGCAATCAGGGTCAGCATGATGTGCAGATGGCCGATGATGGCTTTCTGCAGGTAGGTCTTGAAAGGGTTGCGGATCAGGTCTTCGGCCAGGAAGGTTTCATGCCCGTTGCCCCAGTACGAACCCGTTACGGCGCCCCAGGAAGCCGAAAGCAGAGTTGCCACCGCCATGACAAAGAAAGCCAGGCGCTCCAGGTCGAGCCCGTTTTTGGTGTGGGCGTAAGGCGAATCCGGCGCCAGGCGGTACTCCTTCTTCCACGGCCACAGCGCCGTCGCCAGCAGGATGCCAGCAAAGAACACCAGCGACTGCCCGAGCAGGAACAGCCCGTGGAAGATGAAGTTTTGCCCCCAATAGGCAAAGGCCATCCCAAAGACCGCCGCTGTCAGGTATCCGGCGGTAATGGTGGCATTGATCATGGTTTGTTGGTGGCGCTTCATGGGCAGGATTTCGGTGATGATATACACCTCAATGGCCACAATCGTCATGGCAATGGTGTGGTAGAGCATGATGATGCGCGCTTCGCGCTCAGCCTGCACCATCTGCAGGTTGAGCAGCTTCACCACTACATCGCGAATGCCCCATTCTACCATCGGGCCAGACAGCATGCCCCACACCGCCGTGATGATCGACACGACTGCAATAGCGGTCAGCGTCAAGCCGCGCGTGGAGCCAAACAGGTAGTTGAAACGGTCTTTGATGAAATGCATAGTCTGAAATACTATCCTTTCTTGGCAAATCCGAGCGTGAACGCCCCAGTCATCAACAGCAGCAGCGGCGTCAGGATCATCATCACGAGCGTCGGGCTAAAGAACAACAACTGCGAGCCTGCCGAAATGAACGCCAGCGCAATCCCACCCAGGCCGATTAACAAGCCGCCAATTCCCACCCAGAAGAAACCCTGCGGGGCAAGTTTGGCAAAGAACGGCCCCAAGAAGATCACCATCCCGGCCACGCCGTGAAAGAGCGGCACAGCGATTTTCCTGAGCGTGTCCATCTCGCCGATGCTGGTGACCGCAATCGCCAGAAAGCCCACTACCGCGAACCATTTAAAATATTTCTTCCACTTTGGATAATACTCCTCGGCGATGCCCATCGAAATCCCCAGCGGGATCAGGCTGGCCACTGTCAGCACATAGGGCGAAGCCAGAATGCCCAGGCCAAAAAAGATCAGCAGCAGCCCCGAAACCAGCAGCACCGCAAAGCCCATCAGGTAATACACATTGTGCAGCGCTTTATGCAGGTTGTAACACCGCCAAAAATACCAGCACAGATAGGCAGCCAAAAGACCAGTCAAAAGCAAGAACAGGTTGTCGAGCGTAAACATGGCATTCTCCTCCTACGAACGAACAAATTAATTGATTAACTGCATAGGCGCGAAACATCTGGTTTCGATGCGTTGCTCCTGCCGCGCACCTGCCACACAATCTGTCGTTACCACCAGTATAAAACACCGAATGTAGTTTGTATGCGACTTTTGTCACAATCCAGCCTCCCTGGCGCCAACCGGCGCTTTCAATCCTTTTCGCCAGGGATGCCGATCGTCAGTTCCAGCGCCCCATCCCGGGCGCAGGTCTCCAGACACTCCAGGCAGCGGATACACTCGCCGTCGCTCAGGTGCTCGGGCGCATCCCGGATACCCATCGAGCAATCCACATCGCAGCGCCCGCAACCGTTGCAACGCTCGAAATTGGCGCGCAAGCGCACGGGCGAGAGCCTGTTGAAGACCGCCAGCGCCGCCCCCAGTGGGCACAGGTACTTGCACCACACCCGCTCCACCAGCAGCGAAGTGACGATGAAGACAGCCAGCACACTCCACAGCAAGACGGTGGTCAACTTGAAACTGAAGACCGCCCGCGCCGGGCACAAGTCGTGTAAAGGCGGGTAAGCAGTGAACGCGCTGGCCAGGACCACCACCGCTAAGACCACATACTTCAGCTTGCGCAGCGGGCTATCCAACCAGGCAGGGACGTGCAGCGGCAGCTTTGCTTTGGAGGCTTTGCCACGTATGCGGCGCCGCTCGCCGCCCAGGCGGCGCGCCAGATTTGCCAGCCATTCCTGAACCGCCCCCAGCGGGCACATCCAACCGCAGAAGGCTCGCCCGGCCACTAACGACACCGCCAGCACCCCGCTAAAGATGACGAAATTGAGCAGGCTGGTGGTCTTGAGGGTTTGCCCGCCCGTCACATACGCCCACATCGTCTCGATTGCCCCAAACGGGCAGAAGGCGTCGAAAGCCCCGCCGCTGGCCGCCTCGCCAGGCAAGATATGCCGCAGCCCGATCAGAAAGGCCCCGATCGTCCCAACCCACAGCATACCAGCGCGAATTTGCATCAGCGACGATTTGCGCCGCTCCAGCGCTGGAGCGCTCACAGCCAGGCGCCTTCCCAGGCCAGCGCCTGCTGCACGATGGCGGGCAAGGCCTGGCCGCGTTCCCGGCGGTGAGACCCGTAATCCGGCCGCAAGCCCAGCGCCATAGCCAGCAGCATGCCAATCACAAAAGCGATAATGAGAATCAAGGGGAAATGGTACGGATCGATTTTGATGTGAAGTTTCATGTGCGCCGCCAAACATAAAGATTTCTCCGCCGCAAAGGCAGGCGGAGGGGTGTTTATGTAGAGTATACGGCGTAATGATGGTGGGGAATATGACTTTTGTCGGAAAACAGGAATTCAGTCTATAGCAATCTTTCGATCTCTTTCCATAACTCTGGCAGATCCAAAGCCTCGCCAAACTGCTCGATCCACATCCTGACTCTCTCTTTATCGATATCAGGTTGGCTCGCAGCAATTGCCTTGATATCTTCAAGATCTTTTGGACGATGTGCGATTGCTTTCATAACAATCAAATCTTCCGCAGTAGGCAGGCGCAGTTTAAGCGCGCCTACTTCAGTCATGCGACTGCGCTCAACCATTTCTACTTCGAATGGTAAAACCCCCAACGATAAATCAATATTAATACCGCTGGGGTGATGACGAAGTAAGAGCACCCTGGTTCTTTGAGCAAACCCAAGTGGATCGGAAATTCTAGGTTCGATACCCAGTTCCGCAGCTTGCTCCAACACATGTGGCAGGTCTTCAATGAGAAGCAAAAAAACCGCGTCCAGATCAGCTGTAAAACGCGGCGTACCTAAGATGCTCGCTGCAATCCCACCTATGATTACACCCCGATTATTGAATCTTGCAATCAGATTCTGCAAGGCCTGGATGGGCTCGGAGAGTGCGCTGATTTGAGCTTCTAAGTCCGGCCGGCGTTTTCTTTCAATCTCGCCCATCGCTCCCACACTTCCAATTCACTGGCGTCATCGCGTCGCAGCCCCAACGCCATCCCCATCATGTAGGCAGCGTTTAACTGCCTCCAGCGTAGTTCGTAAGGGGCAGTGCGGCGTTCTTCATCAATCACCGCCTCCACTTCAGCCCAGCGTGCCCGGTAAGCCTTCAGATCGTCTTTCAGCGTCATAAAGAGATTATAGCACTTTTTGGATCAAGGCTGTGCTCATACAAGGCCGGGTCGGGAAATACCTGACACAGTTAGTGTAATATTTTTCAACATCTTTCCTCCACAGATCACACTGTTTACACTACAAATAGTGTACACAACAGATCGTGGAATATCAAGACGTGCACTTTTTACTGGTCTACAACCTTTTCGACATATAAATATCCGGCAGCCCGCGCCCGTTGGCGTCGGGCATCAGGCCGGTGACCATATAGCCCAGGCGCTGGTAAAACAGAAAAGGATGGCGTTGGCCCAGGTCGTGCAGGCGGGCGATTTGGCCGGAGATGTCGCCATATAGGTCTACGCCAGCCAGAGAAGTAATACCCGAATCGTCGTCTGTGCCCAGGGTAGCGGTCAGGCCGCCGCGCTTCCGGGCTTCCGCCTCAAAAGCCTCCGTCAAAGCCCGGCCAACACCTTGCAAGCGCTGCTTGGGGTGTACCACCAGCGGGTGCAGCTCCCACACCCGCCCGTCGTACTGCGGCAGTCCGCCGATCCAACCCAATACGACCTCCCCCTCCAGGGCCACCCTGGCAAAGCCTTTTTCCAGCACCTCGGCCACTTCTTCCCGCGCCGCCGGCATATCTGCCCAGCCAGCGGGTTGTGAAAAGCCCTC
>JAGUYW010000023.1 GCA_020061105.1 Anaerolineales bacterium
CCTCTGGTCGTTAGAGGCTGGCAGCGATGACGATGGGGTGGCGTTGCTGCATCTGGCGGCGGCTCGGGATGTCGGTGGGCAGGCGGCGCAGCGATTGTTTGGAGAGCATCACGCTTATCAGGCGCTCTGGCCGGAGCGCATGGAGCTGGCGCTGCGTCTTTCTATTCCTGCGGAGGTGAGCAAGGCGTTGGGTTGGAACAGGCTATCCGCAGGCCATGCGCCCACCAATTCCGCCGAGGCGGAAGCGACGGATGCGCCATTTGTAGAACCTTCCCAGGACGGCAGCGATGAAATCACCCGACCGGTGCGAATTTCGGCTCCTGCCCAATTTGGTTCAGATTCAACACTGGCTGGGTTGGAGTGGGCTCTCTCGCCAGCCGATGAGAATTTGTTTGCCGCCCCCTCCACAGACGAAGCGCCGATTGCAACTCAGACGGATAACTCCTCGGCTAATTTGGCAGGGGAAATGGCGCAGTCCGCATCGGGCTCGGTTTCGGAAACCGGGCTGGATTCTACTGCGCAAAACATCTGGAATCCGGTCTTTCCTCGGCAAACGCCGTCAACGCCTTCGGTCGGTGTTCAGCCAACCGCGTGCCAGGAAACGGCGAACCTGGCAGATCAGCCGCTTTACGACAAAGCCGCGGCGCGCAGAGAACGTCGCCGGACGGCTGCCAGAAAAACCGTAGATGCGGAGTTCACTCAGGCGCTTCAGGAGATGGATGCACTGGCGCAACGATTGAAATTGCCAGCATTGAGCCATCTGGATGGAAGATACCCTGTCTATATCGTCTTTTCGTTGCGCGGTCGCCTGGAAGCGCAATACGGCGCTGGCGTGGCAGCTTTGCTGGAAAGCGAAATGAATGCGCTGGCGCAAGCCATCGAGAAAGACCGGGGTTGGGGGGGGCGGTTAGTCCTGGCTGATGACCCGGCGCTGGTAACGCCGCTGGGGCTTTCGCCTGTGCGCTCTGGCGATCCCTGGGAGTTGAAGTTGTTCCTGGCAGACCTGGATGAAGCGTTGGGTCGGCGTGGCGAGTGCATCGGGGCGCTGCTCATTGTGGGCGGGCCAGAGATTGTCCCCTTCCATTGCTTGCCAAACCCGGTGGATGATTTTGACGATGAAGCGCCGTCCGACAATCCTTACGCCACGCGAGATGAGAATTATTTCATCCCCGAGTGGCCGGTTGGTCGTTTGCCAGGCGGCGCCGGAAACGACGCCCGACTGTTGCTGGATGGTTTGCGTTCTATTCGCCGTTCCCATGAAACGGTCGCTGAAAAAGGTTCATGGGTTCAGCAAATCTGGTCGTGGCTGCGCTCTTCTCTCGGTTTAGCGCCGCAAGCCATCCGTTCTGAGGGCCTTCTAGATTCATGGCCGAAGAAAAGATCCTCAAGGCTGTTCCGTCGGCGGCCATACGCTTTCGGGTATACTGCTGCGGTCTGGAAGTCTGCTTCTGCGCTTGTCTTTCGCCCTATTGGCAAGCCTTCAGCCATGCACGTCTCACCTCCGCTGGGGTCGAATGGCGCAACAGCGCATGGAGGCGCGCCCCAAACGGAGGGCAATGCGCTGAAGATGTATGGCAGCCTGGGGTATTTCAACCTGCACGGTCAGGCGGAGACGATCGAATGGTTTGGTCAACGCGATCCGTTAGACTCTTCTGATTTACCTGAATATCCCGTGGCGCTGTGCCCGCAAGATATTCTTTTCGCCGCGCAGGACGCCGCTCAGGAGGTTCCGCGCATTGTGTTTAGCGAAGCCTGTTATGGATTGCATATTGATGGGCGGTCTCCAGATGAAGCCATCGCGTTGAGTTTTCTGCAGGCTGGTAGTCTGGCGGTGGTCGGCTCTACCTGTATGTCTTATGGGGCGGTAGATGGCCCCCTGGCGGCGGCGGATTTGTTAGCGCATACTTTCTGGAAGTTTATCCAGCAGGGCGCGCCGGCTGGCGAGGCGCTGCGCCAGGCAAAGATCTATTTGGCTTCAGAGATGTCGCGCCGACAAGGTTTTTTGGATGGCGAAGACCAGAAGACTCTGATTACATTCACGCTTTATGGAGATCCATTGGCCTCTATCACTGCGGATCGGCGTTTACCGAAGACGCAGCGGTATCTGGAAAGCCTGTTGACAGATATTCCCATCATTTGCGACCGTGTGGATGCGCCTGGGGGAACGATGCCGCTATCGCCCGAGGCGCTGGCCTCCGTGCGACAGCTCGTCGCTCGCCATTTGCCCGGCATGGCGGATGCGCAACTGACGGTGGCGCGGCAACGGGCATCTTGCGAAGGCGAGGGACATACCTGCCCCACCAGCCAGCTTGAACCTCGCCAACAGGGATCTGCTGCGCCCGGTTGTTCTGGCGCGGGGACAGCAGGAAAAGCGCGCTCACGCAGTAAAACGCTCGACATCTCGCAAGAAAGATGCAGCCTGGTAACCTTGAGCAAACAGGTGACCTCGCCGCGCGGTGTGCACACGCGCGTGGCGCGCCTGACGCTGGATGAAGGGGGAAAACTGGTAAAGATGGTAATTTCCCGCTGATCTTCTGCCCGCGCCTTTGACGCAGTCTGCCAGGTGGGCGCTCCACGCCGTCGCCTGGCTTTTGATTTTCCTCTCACATTGGGGGTCAAAATATTATGGTATAGTTATTTTTTGCATCCATAACTTGTTGAATGCAGGAAGTTACCTGAATTAGAAAATGAAAAGACGTGGCACGTTATCTGTCTTGAGCTTTTTTTCTATCAGCCTGTTACTGGCAGCCATTATACTGCTGGCAGTGAACCTGGTGCGATTCAGTCGGGTGCGCGCCTTGCTGCCGGCGGGTCTTGTCATTGCCAATGTGCCTGTGGGTGGTTTAGATCGTGCAGCGGCGGCGCAACGGTTGGAAGAAGTCTATTCGACGCCGGTAGTTTTGCGCTATAACGGCGCAGCCATCTACCTGAACCCGTCGGTAGTGGACTTTCGCCTCGAAGTGGAAAATATGCTGGCTTTAGCCAATCTTGAGCGCACGCAAAAACAATTTTGGGAGGATTTCTGGGATTATCTTTGGGGACGGACTACCTTCCCTACCCAGATCCCTCTCAGCGCCAGTTATTCTGAGGAGCGCCTGCGCGCCTATTTGACGGATATTGCCTTGCGTTACGATCAACCATCGGAGCCGGCGCTGCCTGTGCCGGGTTCGATCACTTTCCAGCCCGGAAAGCCTGGTTTGGAATTGGATGTTGAAGGCGCAATTCCGTTGATCGAATCGGCTATGAACTCGCTGGATAATCGTGTGGTGGAGTTGCCGTTGAAACGGGTTGAGCCGCAGCGCCCGGTTTTTCAGAATCTGGAAATTCTGCTCAAACAAACGCTGCAAATCTCTGGCTTTGACGGCCTAGCTGGGATTTTCTTGTTGGACCTGCAGACTGGTCAAGAGCTGCATTTCGCCTATCGCAATGGGGAGGATGTCCCTGTGAAGCCGGATATTGCCTTCACGGCTTCCAGCATTATCAAAATCCCGATCATGGTCTCTACCTTCCGGCGTTTAAACGACACGTCGGATGCAGAAACCATGAAGCTCTTAGAAGATATGATTGATAAATCGGGCAACGAAGCTGCGGATTGGTTAATGGATCGGGTGATTGATCCGTTGCGCGCGCCTCTAATGGTCACCGAGGACATGAAGGCGTTGGGGTTGGAGAATACCTTCCTGGCAGGGTACTTTACTTTTGGCTCGCCGCTGCTGGCAGTGGTGGAAACCCCGGCCAATTCGCGCACCGATGTTTTTACCGACCCTGACCCATACAGCCAGACCACGCCGTCGGATATTGGCATGTTGCTGGAGGATATATATCAATGTGCGCAAAATGGGGGAGGCGCGCTGCCGGCCGTTTTCCCTGGCGAGATTAACCAGGCGGAATGCCAGTTGATGAATAACTATTTGATTAAGAACCGTTTGCCCATGTTGCTTACCGCCGGCTTACCCGAAGCGACGCCCATTGCCCACAAACACGGCTGGGTGACAGTGAATGGAATCATCAATACCATTGGCGATGCGGGTATCGTGTACTCTCCGGGGGGCAATTACATCCTGGTGGTCTTCCTTTATCACCCCGATCAGCTCGTATGGGAACCGAACGCCGCCTTGATTGCCCAGCTTTCTTCGGCGGTATATAATTTCTATAACCTGCCTGTGCAGCAATCGAACTAAGCAGGCGTGGTATAATTTTCCTCGACGCCCCAGTAGCTCAATGGACAGAGCGCCTGACTTCGGATCAGACGGTTGTGGGTTCGAATCCTGCCTGGGGCGCTTTTTAAAAGCCGTACCTGTGGGGGTATGCGCCA
>JAGUYW010000084.1 GCA_020061105.1 Anaerolineales bacterium
CGGGCAAGCCGGGCAGACCAATTACTCGGCCTCCAAAGCCGGCGTAATTGGGCTGACCAAAGCCCTGGCGCGCGAAGTGGCCTCCCGCAATATCACCGTCAACGCTATCGCCCCCGGGTTCATTCCCACCGCCCTGACCGAAGACTTGCCACAAGAATTGAAAGACTCGATGATGAAACTGATCCCGGTTGGGCGTTGGGGCAAGCCGGAAGAAATCGCTGCTCTGGCAGCCTTCCTGGCCTCGGATGAATCCGCTTATATCACCGGGCAGGTCATTAGCGTAGATGGCGGCATGTTTATGATGTAATCAGGCTGCTAGTTCCATGGAGGTAGCATGAAAGACACCAAGAAAAAGAAAAAAACCGTAGAAGAACAAGAAATGAGCTACGATGATCGCCGCGCCCCCGGCAAAACCACCATCGCCCCCGATGTGTTGGCTTCCATCGCCCGCCTGACTGCCCTGGAAACGCCCGGGGTCAGCCGCATGGGTGTGGTTGCCGCCGGAGCAAATCGCCTGTTCACCCGCAGCGACAGCGAAGGGGTGCGCATTGATGTCAAAGGCGGTGTAGTAGACGCCGATATCTATTTGATCGTAAGGAATGATGTCAACATCCGGGATGTCAGCCGCAAGGTGCAACAAGGTGTGGCGCGCGCCATCCGAGAGATGGTTGGCATGAAAGTTGGGCGGGTAAATGTGCATATTGAAGATATCGATTACCCACCCATGACAGAAGAAAACAACGCTGCCAAAAAGGGTTAAGAGACATGAAACCCCGCACCAAGGCGCGCAGTGTGGCTTTACAAGCCCTTTATGAGATCGATGTCACCGGGCACGCCCCCGGGGATGTGCTGCAAGCGCGCCTGGAAGAATCTGGGTTGGAAGATGGTCTGAACGAATTTGCCCAAAGTATCGTGGTTGGCGTCACACCATTATTTAAGACTCTCGACCAGTTCATCGCTGTGCATGCCCCAGAATGGCCTTTAGACCAGGTGGCAACCATCGATCGCAATATCATCCGCATGGCATTGTGGGAATTTGCCGTAGACGGCAAGACCCCGATTAAAGTCGCCATCAATGAGGCCGTTGAACTGGCCAAAGTATATGGCTCGGATAGCACGCCACGTTTCGTAAACGGTGTGTTGGGCAGCCTGGCCGAACGCCAGAATGAAATACAACAGGCGTTAAAAAACGCTATATCGAAAATCAGCCCTTCAGACGCATAATTGCCTGAGTTACAAAACCCTTAGGGTTTTTGAAACCCTAAGGGTTTATAACGCCGGATCTGCCAAGCAGGGTTTGGAAAAAAAGGAAAACATCGTACGCAATGGATTTTCTAGGCGTTGGACCTCTCGAACTATTTTTCATCATCATCGTCGCCCTGATTGTGCTTGGACCGCGCGATATGGTCAAAGCCGGACGCACCCTGGGACGCTGGATGCGCAATATCGTCATGTCGCCCACCTGGATGGCAATCAAGGAAACTTCCCAAAACCTGCGCTTACTGCCCAATATGCTGATGCGCGAGGCCAACCTGGAAGAGCCGCTGCAGCAGATCCAAAAAGACCTGCAACAAACCACTCAACAGACCAATCGCGCCCTGCTCGGCGCCAGCGAGGAACTGCAGAAGGAGTTACAGACTGCTTCCAAGGAGCTGGAAACCACTTCCAAAGACCTTTCAGCCTGGACCGCCGCCCCGACTGCCGCACAATCGAAAAGCAGCAGCGCCAACGACCTGTCAGCCTGGATCACCCCGCCCGGCAGCAAACCGCCCAGCCAATCCGAACCGAGCATCGCCCCGCCCGAGTTGGTGGAAGCTACTCATGCAGCCAGTGAGGCAGAAATAGCTGGTAACCAATCCCGGGCCGCACCTGAGAACGCCGCAGCTGCAGCTTCCAGCCAGGAAACCACCATTTCCGAACTTCCCAGCGAGCCAAATCCACCCAAGAAATCTTCCAAACCGAAACGCGCCGCCTCCGCCCAAACCGAAGAGGCCCATGCAACAGCCAATCCTGACGAACCGGCGCCACCCAAGAAAGCACCGAAACGAAAAACCACAACCGCCATCCCAAGCGAACAAGCTGATGCCACTTCCCAAGGCGAACCGGCGCTGCCTAAGAAACCTGCCAAACCGAAGCGCGCTGCCGCCGCTTCAAGTGAAGACCCGGCTACTGCCACCCCGCAAGCCGAGCCTGCGCAAACCTCGGTTGCCTCAGACTCTCCACCCGCCTCCAACTCTGATCCTGAGCAATTATCTTGACTATGCGTAACTTCTTTAAGGCCATTTTCTATATTCTCTCCCTACCTTTCCGCCTGATCTGGTGGCTCTTCACCGCCGTTCCGCGTTGGATCGTCAATAAGTTTCGCCAGGTGCACGAGTTCTTCACCGCCGATGTCGACGATGCTCCCATGACCGAAGCGCTCGCAAAAACCGCTCAGAACCCTATTGGACTGTTGGAACACCTCGACGCTTTGCGAAAACACCTGACCCGTGCTGTCCTGGCCATGGTCGTCACCACCGCCATCGCTTTCACCTTCAACCAGAGCATCCTGGGCTTCCTGGCTGCCCCGCTGGAAGGCGGTATGGCAGCCCTGGTGGCGATCGAAGTCACCGAGCCAATCGGCACCGTGATGCGCGTCTCGCTGCTGACCGGCTTTGCCCTGGCCTTCCCCTATATCGCCTTTGAAGTGTGGGCTTTTATTGCCCCGGGTATCATGCCCAAATCGCGCTTCAAAAGCCTGATTGCCATTCCCATCGCTACCTTTTTCTTCCTGGGAGGCATGGCTTTCGCATATTATGTGATGATGCCAGCCGCTCTACCTTTTTTGCTCAACTTCATGGGCATCGCCACCATCCCGCGCCCGGCCTCTTACGTTACCTTCGTGACCGGGCTGATGTTCTGGCTCGGCGTGGCTTTTGAATTTCCGCTGGTGATCTTCCTGATGGCTGGCCTGGGCTGGGTGCGCGCAGCTGATTTACGCGCCCAATGGCGTTTTGCGGTGGTGATCATTGCTGTCGCTGCTGCCCTGATCACCCCGACTGTCGACCCGGTCAACATGAGCCTGGTGATGGCGCCGATGATCCTGCTCTATTTCCTGAGCATCGGGCTGGCCAGGATCGCCGAAATCCGCCGTGCAAACCGCTGATGGAGCTTCTTTCTACTTCCGTCAATCCCACCGAAGTTGAATTTCAGGCTAACGCCGCCCACCACCGCCGCCTGGCGGAAGAACTGCGCCAGCGCCTGGCGCAAGCCCAACAGGGCGGCGAAGCGCGCCACCACGAGCGCCAGGCAGAACAGGGCAAGCTGACTGCCCGGGAGCGCATCGAGCGCCTGCTCGACC
>JAGUYW010000067.1 GCA_020061105.1 Anaerolineales bacterium
AGGAGCAGTTGGCAGGGCTGCCCGAAACAATCGAACGCTTCGCGCCTGGTCAGGTTTTATGGTCGGGCTCGCCTTTGGGATCGTACAGCGCCCGGCGTTTACAAGAAAAACTGGGACAGTATCACATCCCAATCCACACCGCCGCAACGGGCCAGACCCTGGACCTGGGGGATGGGGCGAGTTTGCAACTCCTGGCAGTCGACTCGCATGGCGCGGTACTGCTGGTGGAATGGGGGAATTTCCGCGTCTTGTTGCCGGTTGGACTGGGTTTTGAGTCAATGGAAGCATTGCAAAGCGCGCCGCAAGCGCCTGTGACGGCCTTGTTGTTGTCCCATTCTGGGTATGCGCCGTTGAATCCAGCGGAATGGATTGCCCACTGGCAACCGCAGATCATCTTGTTGAGCGTGGCAGCCGGTGATCGTGAGGGGCGACCACAACCTGAAACGTTGCAGGCAATTCAAAATTACCCGGTGCTGCGTACCGACCAGCATGGTTGGGTGCGGTTAAGCACGGATGGGAATCAAATGTGGATAGAGACGCAAAATAACAGCCAATTCCACACGCGCTAGGTGGTTGTATTTTGGCGCACGCTCAGGGCGAAAAAATCAGGGGGATTTTTTATTGGGAAACATGCTATGATCGTATTGTAAAGGGATACTCTTCAGCGATTCATTGCAATGCCTGCACCTGCGGCGGTTCCAGGCTGGAAAATTGCCTTGAATACCCTTTACGAAATTTGGGAGGCCTTATGGAAAAGCGGCAGTGGTTTCTTCGATTTGCCAGGCTGTTCCTGATCCTGGTAATTGCTTTGATTGCGGCGGGGGAAAACCCGGCTACAAACGGGCTCGCCCAGGGGGGTGACAACCCTAATCCACCGGATCGGGTAGTGAAACTGGTCTTCATCCACCACTCTACCGGTGAAAACTGGCTGCGGGACGATTGGGGCGGGTTGGGGGGCGTTTTGGCGGAGAATAATTATTTCGTCAGCGATACCAATTATGGGTGGGGGCCCGATGCCATCGGCGACCGCACCGATATCGTGAACTGGCCCGAATGGTTCCGGGGGCCGGAAAGCTCGCGTTACCTGGCGGCGCTTTTTATCGAAAGTGGACAGCACTCCGAATATTCACGCGGGTTGGCTGATCCTGGCGGCGAGAACCAGGTGATTTTATTCAAGTCGTGCTTTCCCAATTCCAACCTGGAAGGCAACCCCTATGACCAGGCCGTCACGGGCGGTGAATTAACCGTTGCCAATGCCAAATATATCTACAACGATTTGCTGGAAACCTTTCGCAGCCGTCCCGATAAACTGTTTGTTGTCATTACTGCGCCGCCTTTGCAAGATGCAGAATACGCCGAGAATGCCCGGGCTTTCAACCTTTGGTTGGTCAATGATTGGCTGGCTGAAAACAACTATCCATTGAACAATGTGGCAGTTTTCGATTTCTACAATGTGCTCACCCATCCTGAGAATCACCATCGCTACAGGGATGGTCAAATTGAGCATATCTCCGAGCATGGCAACAATACCTTGCGCTATGCATCAGCCCGCGACGACGACCACCCCAACCCGGAAGGCAGCCGCAAGGCAACCCAGGAATTTCTGCCCTTGCTGAACGTTTTTTACCATCGTTGGCAGGCCGGTCTATCGAGTGTGCCGCCTATCGGCACGCCCATATCGATCCAGGCAACGCCAGTCGCCGCCACGCCGCCGGCGGTTACGCCAGGAACCGCGCTCCCACCACGCGTGACGGGCGAAAGCCTGATCGATGATTTCGAAAACCCGGCCTCTGGCCTGGCATGGGAGGTTTTTTGGGATGAAGCGGTTGAAACGCGGATTGCCTGCGCGCCACAGGCTGGCCTGGCTTATGAGAGCGCAATGGCTTTGCAAATTGATTATGAGATTGCGGCGGAAAGCTGGGCAACTTGCGCGCTGCTGTTCGAATCGACCCTGGATTGGTCTGGCGGACAGGGGTTATCTTTCTACATGCAGGCTGCCCAGGCCGGGTTGGTGTTCGATGTCATCCTGTATGGGGGATCGCCGGGCGACCGTTCGAGCTACATGGCGGGCATGCAAACAACATCCGAGATGGTGAATAGCTGGGAGAAAGTGACGGTGGGTTGGAGCGAATTTTTCCGCGCGGCGTGGGAAGAAAACCCTGGCTCGGCTTTCAACCCGGCCGTGGTTACGGGCATTGCTTTCGGCTTTGGCGAGCAAGCTGCCAGCCGCGGGGAAATCTGGATCGATCAACTAATATTAACAGGAATTGGGCCTGGGAGTGTGGCCCCTCAGCCGAGCCTCGAACCGGCGCTCGTTCCGCCTGAGGTCGAAGAAGAACCTGAAGAACCGCCTGAGGAACCAGAAGAGGGGAATGGTTTTTCATTGCCGTGTATTTCAGCGCTGGGGCTCGGTCTGCTGGTGGCAGGGGCGGCAGGTTGGCGACGGCTCCTGGCGTAGGTTGTAACAGCCTGGGTTTCGCGCGCGGCGGGGGCGTGGCATCGAAATTAATCAGCTGGCGCTTGCGCTGCTTCAGAGCGTGGAAGCATGCGCGCGGCCATCAACACAGCCAGGAAAAAGAACAACGCGGTGGCCGCGAAGGGCAGGCGCAGACCCCACCATTCAGCAATGGCTGCGCCCAGCATGGGGGCAATCGAACGTGCACCAGCGTCGATCGAATTATCGATGCCATAGACCGCGCCAGTATCGCCGGATTGAGTGAAATTCGCCAGCAAGGCGCTGATCGAGGGCATGATACCCCCCAGGGCGATGCCCACCAGCGCTTGCAGAACCAAAAATTGCCAGGCTTCTGTCACCAGGCCATGCAAAACGTACAACACGACCGCAGCCGATGAGCAAAGAATTACAATTCGCCGGTGTCCTGTGCGGTCGCCCAGGCGTCCGAAATAGATGGCGCTTAAGGTGGTTGTGAGGGCTGCGCTGCCAGAAATCAGGCCTGTGAAGGTGTTCAGGCGGGTGGTGTCTGTCATGAGCGCTTGGACCAGCAGAGGCCCAGCCGGGAATAACATATTCCTTCCAAGCTGGTTGAGAAATCGCATGCTGTAGGCAACCCGCACACCTTGTGAACGCAGCACCCGCCCCCAACTGCTGGTGAAGCTGGCAAAACGGATGGCGCTGTGGGGTGGGGGCTCGAAATGCTCATCGACAAAGCGCCATACCAATACGCCCGAGAAGAACAGTAATCCTGCCGTGACGTAAAAAGCCGCGCTGTATCCATAGTTGTCGGCAATGGCGCCGCCCAGCAGCGGACCGAGGGCAATCCCAGCCCCCAGGCCCATTTGTAACATTCCCATTGCAAAGCCCATGCGGTGGCGCGGGGCGACGGCTGCCACCAGGGCGTTGGCGGCGGCAATTGTGCCGGTGACCAGACCCTGGACGGCGCGCAGTAAGATCAACTCCTCAGCGGATCGGACAAAAGCCATCAGAAGCAGGATGATCGCCCCACCGAACATCGCTCGCTCAACCATGATTTTGCGTCCAAAGCGATCTGCCAGCGCCCCCCATACTGGCGAGGCCAGCATCATGGTGAAAGCCTGAGCTGAATATGTCAGTCCGGCCAGCATACTCAGGTTGAGATTGAATGCCGAGCCCAGGTCTTGGACGTAAAAGGGCAAAAATGGAAAAAAGCTGGCAAAGCCAGCCGCAGTGAACATTTGACCGATGAACAGGATAATCAGCGTGCGTTGCCAGCGCGAAGAATCGGCAGTGTGAGTGGACATAGCGAGTTTGGTTTGATCACGGCTGCACAGGCAGCCGCCCTGATTATAATGCAAAGCACGTTGGCGGGAAGTGTGGTTTAATGGGGAAGCTAGAAAGGAGAAAAACCCATGCGCGTTTTATTCATCGGAGGTACAGGGATTATCAGTTCTGCTTGCAGCCCCTTGTTAATCGAGCAAGGGGTTGAGCTATTCTTACTGAACCGGGGGCAAAGCCAGCGTCCGGCGCCGCCCGGCGCCAGGCTCTTGCAAGCCGATTTCCGGGATTTTTCAGCCGTCCAAAAGGCGTTGAAAGATTGGCAGTTCGATGTCGTGGTCGATTGGATTGCCTTCACCCCACAGGATATCGAGCGCGACCTGGCGCTGTTTCGCGGGCGCACCGGCCAGTATGTTTTCATCAGTTCGGCGTCTGTGTATCAAAAGCCGCCTGCCCATTTACCGGTCACTGAATCGACGACCTTGGATAACCCATATTGGGACTATTCACGCGCCAAAATTGCCTGCGAGGAACGCCTGGTGCAAGCTTATCGCCAGGAGAAATTCCCGATGACGATTGTGCGCCCTTCGCACACCTATGATCGAACCTTAATGCCCATGCATGGCGGCTACACAGTTGTGGATCGCATGCGCAAAGGCAAGCCGGTGGTGGTGCATGGCGATGGCGCTTCGCTCTGGACTTTGACCCATCATCGGGATTTTGCGGCCGGTTTTGCGCCATTGTTGGGACACCCTGGCGCCATCGGGCAGGCTTTTCATATCACTTCCGATGAATGGCTGACCTGGAACCAGATTTTTGAGATTGTCGCCCGCGCCGCCGGCGTCGAGCCACAACTGGTGCATATTGCCTCCGATTTGATTGCTGCCTTTGATCCTGAGTGGGGCGCCAGCCTGCTGGGTGACAAGACCCACAGCATGATCTTCGACAACAGCAAGATTAAACGCCTGGCGCCGGGATTCAACGCCAACATTTCATTTGGGCGCGGCGCGGAAGAGATCATTGCCTGGTATGATGAAGACCCTCGCCGGCAAGTGGTTGACCCGCAGCATGAGGCTTTGTTGGACCGGCTGATTGCGGTTGCCCAAAACGCCAGGCCAAAATCAAGCTGATTTTCTGTAACCTTTTCGAATGGAGTGCATCTAATTTCAAAGATAAAACCGAAATTTCTGAGGAGCATAAAGATGCCGCTGTTTGAATTTGTTTGCGCCGATTGCCAGGCGCCCTTTGAAGAACTGGTGCGCAGCGCCAGCGCAGTCGAAGATGTGATTTGCCCGACTTGTGGTAGTTCACAGGTAAAAAAGAAGATTTCTACTTTTGCCTCAAAAGGTTCTGGGGCAGGTTCGTTTTCTTTTGGAGGAAGTTCGGCTTCCTGTTCCACGGGCAGCGTCTGAGGGGTATGACGGTAGCAGCCGTGCGCTGCAAGAAAAAATCGGGGTAGGGCAAAAATTTTTGCCCTACCCTTTTATTTTTCTCAGAATGCGATACAATCAAAAAAGCCTGCTTGCAATCCTGAGGAGCAAAAATTTGATGATGGCAAAAAGCTTTTTAGAAACGATCCGGCGCTTTGTTGATCAGTCTGGGTGGGAAACCATCGTTTTGACAGACGATAACGCCGAAATCGAGTTCGAAAACGAAGATGGTTATACCCTGACCCTGTATTTACAACACGATGAAGATGAATTGATCTTCAGCATCCCCAGTATTGCCTCTTTTGAACATCCGGAGGATATTCCGGATTCTGTATCCAGCTATTTGCTCAAGCGTAATATCTTTGCCAGAACTGGTTTTTGGGCGCTCAAAGAATTGGAAGATGGCTGGGCCTATATTCTTTATCACGATCAAAAGCTTTCTAACCAGGATTTTGAAATCGATATTTCTGCGAAAGCCTTTCACCAGATCGTGCAATCCATGATTTGTGAAGTCGAAGAATTCGATGAATGGTGGGAAGAAGAGAACTGGTAGAGGAAACCGATGAGGCGCAGCAGCCAATTTGAAGACCTGCTCCGAGATGGCATTACTGCCGCCAAAGATGGCAACCGGCGGTTGGCGCAATCCTTGCTCAACCAGGCTGCCATGCTGGATCCCACGGATGGTCGCCCGTATTTATGGCTGTCCTCTACCACCGATGATCTGCAGGAACAACGCGATTTTTTGGAACAAGCGGTGGCGCGAGACCCAAGCAATGCCGCTGCCCGGCGTGGCCTGGCTTTGCTAACCGGCAAAATCGACCCAGGCAAGCTTACTCAACCTGGCGCGAAGATGCCCGAACGTAATGGCGTAGAGCAGGTCGAAGCACAAGCCAGTTCTTTCAAATGCCCGAATTGCGGTGGAAATATGACCGCTGCGCTGTTGACTGGTTTGTTGACCTGCGATTACTGCGGCTATGAAAAAGCTGCCGATGCGCAACAAGCCTCTGACGGGATGGGGCAGGTGATGGATTTTGTCATGCCAACCACCCTGGCGCACGGCTGGGCGCAAGGCCAGCAAGCAGTAAGCTGCGAAAATTGCGGCGCCAGGCGTATTTTGCCGGCTGGTCAGAAAGCTGGGAGCTGCGCCTACTGCGGTTCCAACCAGCTAATCCGTTCTAATGAGGCGGGCGATTTGATCGATCCGCATCTCATTGCACCGATGGTGGTGAACGAGCAACGGGCTGCTCAATTGGTGAAAGAATGGCTTGGGCGTGGCTTTTTTGCCCCTGACAATTTGAAAGTTGGTAGTCAGAGCCTACGCCTGCGCCCGGCTTATTATTCGGCCTGGATGTTCGACGGCACGGTTGAAATCAAATGGTCTTGCGAGATCGCCGAAGGCAGCGGTGGAAGTAAAAATTGGCGAGCCGTAAACGGCGCTGAATATGAGTTTTTCAAGGAGATTTTGACGCCAGGGATTCAAGCATTGCAGCCCAGTCAACTCAACAGCATCGAGCCGTTTGACCTGGTAAATATCCAGGAATTCAATCCCGAATACCTGGCAGGCTGGCCAACGATGATCTATGATCGATCTTTGGCAGATGCCTCTTTGCTGGCGCGTGAGAAAGTATTGCGCCAACTACGCCCGCAGATGCACAGCCGGGTGGAACCGGGGCGCGAAAAACGCAATTTACGCCTGGGCAGCGGCAATTGGAGCGATATGACCTTTAAGCATGTGCTCTTGCCGATCTGGATTGGCAACTATCGCTTCGAGGGGAAAGCCTACCAGGTCCTGATCAACGGGCAAAGCGGGAAAGTGGGCGGGGAGAAACCGCAGGATCATGCCAAGATGGTCTTGACATTTGCTCTCATTGCCATTGTGGTCATTCTACTGGCAACGGGCGCCTGGTACTTATTAAGCGGGGGACTCTAATTATAGAAAAAAGGGCCGAATTACGACAATTTTTTGGCCGCGTGTTATAATCTACGCCTATGGAACAGACCCCTAACTCCCCCTCGAATCCCACGGCGAGCGGCCTTTTTGTCTTCAAGCGCTCGCATATTTATTCAGCGCTGCTGCCCCTGGCTTTTGTAGTGGGGTTGGCTGTGGGTTATCTTTTCTGGGGGCGCAGCCCACAAGCGGCTGCGGTTTCAAGATCGGCGCCCGCCCAACAGGCGCAGGACGAGGGCGAACAAACCGTCCGGCGCTACGATGTGCCCGTTGATGACGATCCGGCGCTTGGGCCGGCAAATGCCCCGATCACGATTATTGAATTCAGTGATTACGAGTGCCCTTACTGCCGGCGTTGGCATAACGATGTATTTCAAAGGCTGCGCCGGGAATATGGCGACCGGATTCGCTTTGTATTTCGTGATTTTCCGCTCTCATCCATCCATCCCAACGCCCAACCGGCCGCTGAAGCGGCAAATTGCGCCTTCGAGCAGGATAAGTTCTGGGAATTTAGCGATCTGCTTTTCTTGGGTTCGGAACTGAGCCAGAAAATATACGTGCAGTACGCCACGCAATTAAAATTGGATGTGCAAAAATTCTCGGCCTGCCTGGCATCGGGCAAATACAGCCAGGAAGTGTTGGATGATTACCAGTTTGCCACTCAATTGGGGGTGCGTTCGACGCCCACTTTCTTTGTCAACGGGCTGCCGATTGTTGGCGCGCAACCCTTTGAAGTATTCAAGGATGTGATCGACCGCGAACTGGCCGGCGAGATTCCTTGAGATACGCCTCGTAACCGAATACAGGCGCGCTGCGCCTACGGTGCAATACTCAAACGATGCGGCGAAAATTATCCTTCGTTGTGGATCGACCAATCCCAAAACCAGTAAGCTAAGCCCTTCCATTGTCCCCATTTAGAAAAGGCGGCTTCGACCTGCTCTGGGCCGACCGGTTCGCCATGAAACCACTCATGCGAAACGACTTTGAGCGCCCAAGAGTCAACCGGGATCGAGTCGTACCGTCCCAGGATCATCAACAGATTCGCCGCTGCGTAGGCGCCGACGCCCTTCAGCGCCAGCAGGCGTTTGCGTAGTTCTTGGGTTGGCAACGACTCGCTTTTCAAGCCCTCCAGATCCAAACTGCCGCTGGCGACCTGGCGGGCCAGCTCGATTATATAAGGCGACCGGTAACCTGATCGCACCTTTTCTCTTAAGGCTTGGGGGTCTTCGTCCGCCAGGTGTTGGGGGGTGGGAAATGCCTTGCGAGGCGGGTTGTCGGGCAGCGACGCCCCGTATTGTTCTACCAGGCGCTGGGTCATGTTGCGGGTGCTGCCCCAGATGGTGTTGGTGGTCAGAATGGTCTTGATCACATCTTCGAACAGGCTGGGGCTGCGTAGGACGCGCCCCCGTCCTAGCTCAATCGCTTTTTGCAGTTTGGGTTCCTGCTGGGCCAGTTCGTAAAAAGCAGAAAATTCTTGCTCCAGACCGAACATCCAGGAAACTTTCTGGCGCACTTCCTCAATTTCGAGGGCCTCGAGTTGGGCGTCGATATCGACGGAAACGCCGGCGCTAGCTTCTTGCATAACGAGTTCGATCACTCGACCGTTGCTCAGTTGATCGACATAACTGAGCGTGACCGCCTGCTCATCAAAACGACAAGGGGCTAGCTGGTACCAACCGTGCGAGCGCACCGTATGGTAGAAAGAGAAAGGAGGTTTGGCATTTAGTGTGAGATTCATAGTAAGAGATATTATAATTGCTGGACGGTTTTATCCCAAATAGAAATGGCGTACACATATTTATGAAACAACCACTTGATTTCCAATCTATCATTATGACCCTGCAGGATTTCTGGGCTAAGAAAGGCTGCATGATCTGGCAGCCGTATTACACCCAGGTAGGCGCAGGCACGATGAACCCGGCTACATTTTTGCGGGTGCTTGGGCCCGAACCCTGGAATGTGGGGTATGTTGAGCCTTCCATTCGTCCAGATGATGGCAGGTATGGCGAGAACCCCAACCGTATGCAAATGCATTACCAGTTTCAGGTGATCTTGAAGCCTGACCCGGGCAATCCACAGGAACTCTATCTGCAATCTTTGCAGGCTCTTGGCATCGACCCGCGCCAGCACGATATTCGCTTTGTCGAGGATAACTGGGAATCGCCCGCCCTGGGGGCGTGGGGCTTGGGTTGGGAAGTGTGGTTGGATGGGCAAGAAATTACCCAATTTACCTATTTCCAGCAAGCTGGCGGAGTAGTTTTAGACCCGGTCTCGGTCGAGCTGACGTACGGATTGGAGCGTATTGCGATCGCCTTGCAGCGAGTGGGGAATTTTCGGGATATCCGCTGGAATGATGAACTGACCGATGGCGATGTAAATTTGCAGGCTGAACAGGAGCACAGCAAATACTACTTCGAAGTGGCAGATGTGGAACGCCTGCGCCAGATGTATGATCTGTTCGAGGCAGAGGCCAACGCCTGCCTGGAGCAGCGCCTGGTGCTGCCCGCCCACGATTATGTGCTTAAATGCTCGCATACCTTCAATGTGCTGGATACGCGCGGCGCGGTGGGTGTGACCGAACGCCAGGCGCTGTTTGGACGCATGCGCGAGCTTTCACGGCGGGTGGCGGAAGCCTACCTGGAGCAGCGCCAACACCTGGAATACCCGTGGTTGAAAGAAGGCCATGAAAAGGCGCGCACGCTGGTGGAGCAAACCGCCGCAACAGCCGGCTTGCAGCCTGCGCAGGCTGCCCCAATGCCGCTCTCTCCCACCAGCTTTTTGTTGGAGATTGGCGTGGAGGAACTACCGGCGACTGATCTACAAGCAGCCCTGAGCCAGTTACAAGCGCGCGTTCCGGCCTGGCTGGAAAGCTTGCGCCTGGAGCACGGCGCCGTAGAGGTGTCCGGCGCGCCGCGCCGCCTGGTGGTGCTGGTGAGCGACCTGGCGCCGCGCCAGCCTGATCTCGAGCAAGTGGTCAAAGGGCCGCCCGCCAACCGGGCTTTTGGGCCCGATGGCAGCCCAACCGGCGCCGCGCTGGGGTTTGCCCGCAGCAAAGGCGTGGATATTGCCGAGTTGCAGGTGCGCGAGATCGACGGCGGCCAATATGTAACTGCCCTGGTTCGGCAAGCCGGCCGCCCGGCGCAGGAAGCGCTGGCTGAAGCCATCCCGGGGCTGATCGCCGGGATGCGTTTCGATAAAGTCATGCGCTGGAACAGCAGCAACGTGGCTTTCTCGCGGCCTATCCGCTGGCTGCTGGCGCTGCTGGATGCCGGAGACGCCGCCCGGGTTGTGCCATTTGAATACGCCGGTCTGAGTTCCGGCGCCACCACGCGTGGCTTGCGCTTCTGGCAGCCCGAGACCTTCACTGTGCGCCATGTTCCCGGATATTTCGATTTTCTCAAATCGCAAGGCATTTTGCTAAATCCTGCCCAGCGCCAGGCGGAAATCCTTCAGCAGGTGCAGAAGCTGGCCGCGGCGGTCGGCGGGGAAATCCCGGACGACCCTGACTTGCTGGCGGAGGTCACCAACCTGGTCGAAGCGCCTACGGCTCTGACCGGCAGTTTCGACGCCAGTCACCTAAAACTGCCGCGTGAAGTGCTGACTTCGGTGATGAAGAAACACCAGCGCTATTTCCCGGTGCAAGCTCCAGCCAGCGCTGGTGAAAGCGCGGCATTGCTGCCCTATTTCATCGCCGTGCGCAACGGCGACGGAGAATGGTTGGATATTGTGACGGAAGGCAACGAGCATGTCATCCGGGCGCGCTTTACAGACGCGGCTTATTTTGTGCGCCAGGATATCAAGCGCCCTTTGGCGGAGTACCTGCCGCTGTTAAATAAACTCACCTTCCAGGTCAAACTCGGTTCGATGCTGGATAAAAGTCAGCGCGTGAAGGCCTTGGCAGCCGACCTGGCGCCCATGCTTGGCCTGGATGAGACCGAGACCGGCGTGGCGCTGCGGGCGGCGGAGTTATGTAAAGCCGACCTGGCGACCCAGATGGTGGTCGAGATGACTTCCTTGCAAGGCTTGATGGGCTATTATTACGCCAAGAACTCAAATGAAGAAGAAGCCGTAGCGCGGGCAATCTTCGAACATTACCTGCCGCGCTACACCGGCGATCACCTCCCGCAGGGCAAACCCGGCTTGCTGGTTGGGCTGTCCGATCGCTTGGACAGCCTGGTGGGGTTGTTCGCCGCCGGTTTGGCGCCTTCGGGCAATAAAGACCCCTTTGCGCTACGCCGGGCAGCTCTGGGTTTGGTAACCAACCTGGTGGAATGGCGTCTGGATTTTGATTTGCGCCAGGCGCTGCCAACGGCAACCCAAAAACTACCCATCGACGCCACAGCGGAGAACCAGGCGGCGGTGTTGGAATTCATCGCCGAGCGCTTGCGCAACATGCTTTTGGAAAGCGGGGCGCGTTATGATGTCGTCGATGCTGTCTTGAAAGCCCAGGCGCACAACCCTTACAAGGCAACGGCAGCGGTCAAAGCCTTGCAGGCCTGGGTGGAGCGCTCAGACTGGCATGAAATCCTGCCTGCCTATGCCCGCTGTGTGCGCATCACGCGTGATCTACCCGAGCGTTTCGCCATCGAGTCCCAGGTTTTTGTCGAACCAGCGGAGAAGGTCCTTTACCAGGCTTTGCTTCTGGCTGAGGCGGCGCCGCGCCACCCTGGCGATGTAGACGATTTTCTGAATGCTTTCACCCCGATGATCCCGGCAGTAAACGCATTCTTTGATTCGGTGTTGGTGATGGCAGAGCAGCCACAACTGCGCCAGAATCGCCTGGGGCTGCTGCAAGGCATTGCCGCCCTGGCGCATGGCGTGGCAGACCTCTCCCGGTTGGAAGGTTTTTAGACTCTCGAATCAATATTGCTGCCCAAAGAGGAGAAAACATGAGCGATGCCGACCAGGATAGCTTGCAAGAAGAACTGACCCTGGGGAAGCTAATCATGCTTGTGGAACAGGCGGCGCGGGGCGACCTGGCGCTTGGAACGCGCCTGGCGCGCCTGACCGAGATGCTGCGCGATGACGATAGCAGTCCTGGCGAGCTGCGCCTCTTAGCTCAGGCGCTGCGCCGGATTCTGGCGGGCGAGCGCAATCCAGATCTGAGCCAGCAGCCGGCGCAGTTTGCTGAAGTCTTGCAGGCGATGCTGCAAAACCTGCTCGAAAGCGAACGCTCCGGCGCTGCCAGCCTGGCGGATCTGGCGCAAAGTGAGTCGGAGAGCATCACCTTAGAAGAACTCTTGAGATTGGTAGAACAGGCTATCCAAGGCGACAGGCAGCTGGGAGAACAATTATTTGACGCCATGCAAAGCCTGGCCAGCAATCCCCAAATGGCTGGCGAACTACGCGCCCTGGGGAAAGCGGTGGCAGCCATTCTGGCAGGCGAAAGGGCGCCAGATCTCAGTGACCTGGCGCCGGATATGGCTGAAATGGTGCATGATCTGCTGCGCAGGCTGTAGGTCTTGCTAAATGGGGGTTTTCTGCCCGCTGCGCAGCGCTTTGACCGCCGCAAAGCTGGCGCGCGTGGCTCCAAAAAGTTGATCGTAGGGAATAGGAGCTTCGCCGCCAGTGCGCAGGGCTTCCGCAAAAGCCTGCCATTCAGCCTGGTGGCCTTTATCCTGGCGCAGGCGCGAAGTGTAGGTTTTGCACTGACCGTTGGCGATCAACTCCAGGCGGCGGTAATCATCTAACACCGCCACGCGCCCAGCGCTGAAAACTTCCAGGTATTCTTTGGCAAAAGTTTTATCGCCGTTGGCCAGGTAACTGACCACCCCTTGCGAGCCGTCCGGGAAGCTGAAGGTCATGGTCAGGTTGTCTTCACGGTAGCGCCCGCTGTCGGGCAGGCCGGCGGCGCTGACAGAAACCGGCGGCGCGCCCACCAGGAAAGTCAAAAAATCGATAAAATGGCAGGCTTCGCCGATGATGCGCCCACCGCCTTGCTCGGGGTCTTGAGTCCAGTGATTCAAAGGCAGGTAACCGGCGTTGACCCGGTAATGGGCGAATAACGCTTCGGGGCTGGATCGGATAAAGTCTTTCAAGCGCTGCGCCAGGGGGGCAAAGCGGCGGTTGAAACCGGCCATCAACAGGCGCGGCGGGTCAATTTGCGCCAGGCAGCTTTCGATTTCAGCCAGTTCGGCCTCATTCAGCGCCAGCGGTTTCTCGCAGAAGACATGTTTGCCAGCTTGCAGGGCGGCGATCACCTGGCGAGCGTGCAGGTGGTGGCGGGTGAGGATGGCAATGGTATTGATGTTCGCGTCGCTGAGGATGCGCTGTTCGTCGCTATCGGCATATTCAAAGCCAAAGCGGTTAGCGGCATGCTGGGCGCTCATCCCGGAAGCCGAGGCGATGCCCGCCAGCCGGATTCCAGGGGTCTTCTGGATGGCAGGTAGCAAGACCGCGCTGGCGAAATTGCCGGCGCCGAGCACGCCCAGGGATATCTCCTCCAGTGGGGTGCTGCGGGAGGGGGTTGGCGAGGTCAGGCGGGCGGGTTGAGCGCTTTCGAGGGCGGTTGGCTGCTCGGCTTGCTCGGAAGCCTCCGCCGGGTAGGTCAGCAGCACGCCCAGGAAGGACTGGCCTTTTTTGCCGGTGATCAGTTCATAAGCTTCCGGCGCCTGGTCGATTGGAAAGCGGTGCGTGATCAGCGGGCGAACATCCAGGCGGCGACTTGCCAGTAAGTCGACAATGGCTTGCAAGTTACGGCCTTCGCTCCAGCGCACATAACCGATCGGGTAATCCTGCCCGGCTTCTTCATAGGACGGGTCGTAACGCCCGGGGCCGTACGAGCGCGAGTTGAGGAAGGTCAGTTCTTTATCGAAATAGATTTTTCGCGGCAAGGTCAGCCCAACCGCGCCGACCGCAATCACGCGTGCCCGGTCGCGAGCGATCAACCCTGCCAGTTCGACCGGATCGTTGGCGGGCGTGTCGGCGCAGATCAGCACCGCGTCGCAGCCCTGTCCTTGCGAAAAAGCCTGGGCGGCCTCAGGCGCGCCCTGGCGTGTCACTGCCTGTGCCCCGAGACGCTGAGCCAGGGCCACGCGTTCGGGTGACAGATCGACTCCGAAGACCTGGCAGCCGGCGGCGTTGGCAATTCCAACAGTTAACAAACCCAGCAGCCCCAGCCCAATCACCGCCACGCGCTCGCCCAACTGCACTTCCGCCAGGCGGAAGCCATGCAGGGCGATGGCGCCCAGGGTGGTGAAAGCGGCGGAATCGAAATCCACCTCATCCGGCAGCGGCGTGACCAGCAGGCGCGGCACGGCGGCGTACTCGGCATGTACGGCGTAATTGCCGCCGGCGCAGGCCACGCGCTGGCCGATATGCAAACCCTGCACCGCCTCGCCCAGCCCGACGATCACCCCGGCGGAAGAATATCCCAGCGGCATAGGTTGATCCAGCCGGTTGAAGGCTGCCTCCAGGGTGGGCAACAGGCCTTCGCGGCGGGCTTTGTCAACCACCTGGCGCGCCAGGTCGGGACGGGAACGGACTTTGCCAAGCAGCGATTTCTCGGCAAATTCTACCACCATGCGCTCCGTGCCTGCCGAGACCAGCGAGGCAGCCGTGCGCACCAATACTTCCCCTTTTTGCGGGGTTGGGATGGGAACATCGACAACGGTGGTGGCGCCGTTGCGCATGTTTTGTAAGAGTTGTTTCATGGGGTGGATTATAGCGCGGAAATACGGCGCGTGTTATAATTCCTTTCGCAAAAAATGCATATCATTGCAAAGTACCTTGAGGAGTTCCCCTTGACTGACAGCCGAATTCAAAAATTTGCCCAAATCCTGGTCGATTATTCCACCCGCGTCCAACCCGGCGACCGGGTAGCCATCCTGAGCGGTCCGCCTGCTGAGCCTTTGGTGCAGGCTCTGTACGCCCTGGTGCTCGAGCGCGGCGCTTACCCGCACGTCCTGATGGAGTTTGCAAGCCAGGACGAGATTTTGTTTGCCCACGCCAGCGATGAACAACTGGCATACACTTCGCCTTTCCATAAGCTGGCTTTCGAAGAATTCGATGTCTTGCTGAAAGTGCGCGCCGATGCCAACACACGTGCCTTAAGCAATATTGACCCGGGGCGCCAGGCGCGCCGCACGCGTGCCCTGGCGCC
>JAGUYW010000042.1 GCA_020061105.1 Anaerolineales bacterium
AACGGCATCGAAGGTGTGGCGCGCTGGCTGCGCCGCACCTGGGCGCTGGTGGTCGAACCCGCCCAGCCGGGGCAGCCCGACCCTGATGTGCTGCGCGCCCTGCGCCGCAAAGTGCACCAAACCTTGCGCCGCCTGACCCACGACTACGACCATTTCGAGTTCAACACCGTCATCTCGAGCTTAATGGAACTGCTCAACAGCATGTACGATGCCCGCGCCAAAGGCGCCAGCGGCGCGCCCGAATGGGAAGAAGCCCTCGACATCTACCTGCGCATGTTAGCGCCCGCTGCCCCGCACATAGCCGAAGAGTTATGGGCTTTGCAGGGCAAACCCTATTCGATCCACAACCAACCCTGGCCGGTCTTCGACGCCGAAGCCGCCGAAGAAGAGCAGATCACCCTGGTGGTGCAAGTCAACGGCAAAGTGCGCGAACGCATCATTCTGCCCGCCGCTGCCAGCCAAGAAGAAGCCAAAACAGCGGCCTTGCAGAGCGAGACGGTGCAGCGCTACCTGGAAGGCAAAACGCCCCGCAAAGTGATTGTGGTGCCTGGTAAGTTGGTCAACATCGTTCTGTAGGGGCGCTGTAAGGGCTCAGCAAGGGCTCTGTAAAGGCATTGTAAGGGCGAAGCAGTTCATTCGGCGCCTGTGGTACGCCATCAACCCGCTTCGCCCTTCGCCCCGCTAAGCCCCGCTTTGCCCTGGAAAGGCTTGCAATGCGTTTCGATGAACTGAACTGGATGGATGTCGAAAATTACCTGCAGCAGGATGATCGCCTGATGCTGGTAATCGGTTCTTGCGAGCAGCACGCCTATTTGAGCCTGCTCACCGATGTCAAGATCCCCGCCGCCCTGGCAGACGCCGCCAGCCAGGTCAGCGGAGTCCTGGTGGCGCCGCCGCTCAACTTTGGCGCTTCGCCCTATTTCCTGGCTTACCCGGGCACGCTCAGCCTGCGCGCCAGCACCTTGATGGACGTGCTTGAAGATGTAGTGCGCTCCGCCTACAGCGCTGGTTTCCGCCGTTTGCTGGTCTTGAACGGGCATGGCGGCAACGACCTGGGGCGTGGGCGGCTCTACGAACTGGCAAACCAGTTTCCAAATCTGCACCTGGCCTGGTACGCCTGGTGGCAGTCACACAGCGTGCAGCAAGTGGCCGAGAAACACCAGCTCAAACCCTCCCATGCCAGCTGGCTGGAGGCTTTTCCGTTCACGCGTGTCTCCGACCTGCCGCCCGGTGAGAAACCACCGCCGCATGTGGCCGGACTGCTCGGGCAGACCGAGGCCCGCCAGGTATATGGCGATGGCAGCTTTGGCGGCCCATACGAAGCCGGCGCTGAAATAATGGATGAAATCTTCAGCGCCGCTTTACAAGATATCCTGGTCTTGCTGCGTTTTGAATAGCAAGCGTTTGACCAAACTGCTCTCTTCCGATAAAATAGCGCTACAGATCTTCATTGAGTTGCCAGGCGCGCGCCTGGTTAAATTTTGCCTGTCGATCTCGAATTCCCCTGACCTTGAAAGGTGTCCAAAATGCCCGAAAAACAAATCATCGTCTCTGAAAAAGCCCCCAAAGCGCTCGGACCTTATACGGTTGCCAACCGGGTTGGCGACCTGGTTTTCACCGCCGGCCAACTCGGCCTCGATCCACAAACCAATGAATTTGTCCCCGGCGGCATCGAAGCCGAAACCCGCCAGGCGCTGACCAATATCCAACATGTCTTGGAAGCGGCTGGCTCTTCGCTTTCCCACGTAGTAAAAACCACCGTATTTTTGAAAAATATGGATGAGTTCGCCAGGATGAATGCGGTCTATGCTGAGTTTTTCACCGCCAATTTCCCGGCCCGTTCGACTGTGCAGGTAGCGCGCCTGCCCAGGGATGGGGCTGTGGAGATTGAAGTGGTTGCATGCCTGGCGAGTTAATTCTTCTGGTAGACGACGAAGCCAATATCGTTGAATTGGCGCGCCTGTACCTGGAACGCGAAGGCTTCCGGGTGATTTCCGCTGGCGATGGCAAGGCCGGACTGGAAACAGTCGCCCGCCACCACCCCGATTTGATGGTCCTGGACATCATGCTGCCCGAGCTCGATGGCCTGGAAGTCTGCCGGCGCCTGCGCGCCCAGGACGATCCCACGCCCATCTTAATGCTCACTGCCCGCGATGAAGATATCGATAAAATCATCGGCCTGGAATTGGGCGCCGATGACTATCTGACGAAGCCTTTCAACCCTCGCGAATTGACCGCCCGGGTCAAAGCCATTCTACGGCGGGGTGAGCGGTTGAAACGTGCGCCAGCGCAAATCTTGCAGATCGCCGATTTGCAGATCCATCTCGCCAGCCGCGAAGCGACCATCCACGGCCTGCCAGTCGATCTGCGCGCCCAGGAATTTGACCTGTTATGCACCTTTGTGGAACACAAAGGCCTGGTGTTAACTCGCCAGCAACTGCTCGAAAAAGCATGGGGGTACGAATATTACGCCCAATCGCGCACTGTAGATGTGCACGTCGGTCACTTGCGTCGCAAGCTGGCTGGCAGCGCTGTGCGGATTGATACGGTGACTGGCGTGGGCTACAAACTGGTTGCGTGATGCTTTCATCGCTGCGCTTTCGCCTGTGGTTGACGTACGCCCTGATTGTGGCGCTGGCCGTGATTGTTGCCGGGGCGGCTTTCCTGGTTTATTTGCTGCGCAACCCGGTAGTCGAGCGGCGCGAAGTGCAGCGTTTGCGCACCATCGCCAATATCCTGGTGCAGCGCAACCCAATTCTTAATAACCTGGACACGCGCCTGGGTCGCCAAAACCTCGACCAGTTCGCCTTGCGTACCGATCAAAATGTCAACGCCCGCATCGCCGTCTTTTCCCTGGCGGGAGAATTGATCACCGACTCACGCCACGCCAGCCAACCGCCCTTGCCAGACCTGGAAATTTTGCTCAAAAATCAATCCACCCCAATCGCCTCGTTTCGTGACTCTGCTCAGAAAGCCTGGCTCTATGTCTTGTCGCGCACAGATTCGGGCCACATCCTGGTTGTGGCTGCGCCGCGCCCCAGGACGCCTGTCTTGACCATCCTGCGCGACGAATTGCTGTCGCCTTTTCTGCGCGTGATCCTGATCGCTTTGCTGGTCTCGTTGGTGATGGCGTTTTGGATCGCCGATTGGATTTCGAAACCTTTGCAGCGCATCACCGAGGCCACCCGCAGCATGGCGGGCGGCGAGTTTGAGTCGATCCCTTTGCAAGGGCCGGGCGAGGTGAAAGCCCTGGCGCAGGCTTTCAATGAGATGGCTGGGCAGGTGCAGGCCAGCCAGCGCTCGCAGCGCGATTTCATCGCCAATGTCTCGCATGATCTCAAAACCCCTTTGACCTCCATCCAGGGTTTTGCCCAGGCGGTTCTGGATGGCGCCGCCAGCGACCCCCAGTCCCTGCAGCGCGCCGCCAGCATAATTTATGAAGAAGCCGGGCGCATGCATCGCATGGTGCAGGATTTGCTCGAATTGGCGCGCCTGGATTCGGGCGCTACCGGCCTGGAACAAGAGCCCCTGCAAATCGCTGTCATCCTACAAAGTGTGATCGAACAATTTGCCCCGCAATTGGCTCAGCAGCAGGCCACTCTCTCATCGCATATCGATCCAGCGTTGCCGCTCTTGCAAGGCGATGCAGAACGGCTGGCGCGGGTCTTTACCAACCTGTTGGAGAACGCTCTCAATTACACGCCCCCTGGCGGTCAGGTTGAAATCAGTGCCCTGCTGGCGGCTGGTTGGGTAGAAATTCGCATCGCCGACCAGGGGCCGGGCATTCCTGAAGACGAACTGGGGCGTATTTTCGAACGCTTCTACCAGACCGATAAATCCAGGGCGCGCCGCCAGCCTGGCGGGGTGGGGTTGGGCTTGGCGATTGCGCGTGAGATCGTGCAGGCGCATGGTGGTTCGATTTCTGCCCACAACCGCCAGTCAACAGCCTCCCCAGAGGGCGTCACAGGTAGTGTTTTTGTAGTCCGCTTGCCCTTACCGGGCGCAGAGAATTCAGGTACCACAAAGCGTAGAGAGACCAATCGATGACCCCACAAATTTCGATTATCGTGCCAGCCTACAACGAGCAAGATACCATCGAGCTTCTGCTTGCAGCCATCTATGCCCAAACCTGCCCTCGCAACGCCCTTGAAGTGGTGATTGCAGATATGTCGACCGACCAGACTCGCCAGCGAGTGGCCGAATTTCAACGCCAACATCCCGACTTGCTGATCCGGGTGGTGGAAAATACCGGGCGCAACATCCCTTCGGGCCTGAATGCCGCCATTAAGGCCGCCCAGGGCGAATGGATTGTGCGCCTGGATGCCCACTCTGCCCCGCAGCCCGATTATGTCGAGCGCTGCGTCGCTGCCCTTCAGGCTGGTCAAGGCGATAATGTTGGCGGGGTGTGGGATATCCGCCCGCGCCATGCTGGCTGGCAGGCGCGCGCCATCGCGGCTGCAGCTGCCCATCCCCTGGGTGTGGGCGATGCTCGCTATCGTTTTACCGGTCGCGCTCAGTATGTCGACACGGTACCCTTTGGCGCTTTCCGCCGTGAAATGGCCCTGCAAGTGGGCTTGTTTGACGAAAAACTGCTCACTAATGAAGATTACGAATTCAACGTCCGCATCCGCCAGGCGGGTGGAAAAATCTGGCTCGATCCTTCGATCCGTTCTACCTACTTTGCGCGCCCGAACCTGCTCGCCCTGGCGCGCCAGTACTGGCGTTACGGTTACTGGAAAGCGCGCATGCTGCGTAATTATCCCCACACCTTGCGCTGGCGCCAGGCCTTGCCGCCGCTGTTTGTGCTCAGTTGCCTCCTCCTGGCCGGCCTATCATTTTTTACGCCTTTTGCCGCCTGGATATTCGTGTTAGAATTATCGATCTATGCTGTTGTGCTTTTGGCGGTTGGTATCCAGCAAAGCATCCGTCGGCGTGATAGTATGATGATTTTTGGCGTTCCTCTGGCAATCATGACGATGCATGTCTTCTGGGGGAGCGCGTTTTTATGGAGTATGGTGATTCGATGACTGAATCAAAACCAGTTTTACGTACGCGCCTGTGGCAACTGCGTTTGAGCGAGCGCAAGGCGCTTTTGTTGTTTGGGGATTTCCTGGCGGCTTCAATCTCCCTGCTCACCGCGCTGTACCTTTGGGGCAATAGCGAGCGCTTCATGGAATTTGGATGGGATTTTATCCAGCGACGTGTGCCCCTCTGGTTCTTTGTCCTGCCGTTTATCTGGCTGGTTTTGATGAGCGAACAGTACGATGTGCACCGCTCCAATGAATTGGGGAAGACCATTCGCGGGATTGTCATTGCGGCTTTGATCGGGTTGGTGGTGTACCTTTTCTTCTATTTTTATTATGCCAACCCGCCGCGTTCGTTACTGCCGCGCCGGGGCATCGCCAGCTTCTTGATCACGGTTTCAATTTTGACTCTGGTTTGGCGCCTGCTCTATATTCGCATTTTTACGACGCCGCAGTTTATGCGGCGCGTTTTACTGATAGGCGGCGGCATGAATGGGCGTGTGATCTTGAAAGTCATCAACGAACTGGCGGTCAAGCCTTTCGTTCTGGTGGGCATTGTAGATGACGACCATCGCAAATTGGGCACTTTTGTCGAAGGCTTTCAAGTGATCGGCGCCAGCGAGCAATTGATCCAAATCATCGATGAAAACCAAATTTCCGATCTGATTGTTGCGATTTCTGGAGAGATCCAAAGCAGTATGTTCCAGGCCTTGCTTACCGCCCAGGAAATGGGCGTCGAAATCATCCCGATGCCGACCGCCTATGAAGACCTGCTCAGCCGGGTGCCGATCGAAACCCTGGAGGCCGATTGGATTGTGCGCACCTTTGTCGATCAATCGCGCGTCAACGGTTTTTACCAGGCCGCCAAGCGCCTGATCGACATCATCGGCGCCCTGGTGGGGCTGCTGGGGGTGCTGGTGATCTTGCCGTTCATTGCTCTGCTCACGGTCCTTGACGATGGCTGGCCGGTCTTCTATTCGCAAACTCGCTGCGGCCGCGGCGGGCAGCTTTACAAAATTTACAAGTTTCGCACCATGCGCCGCGATGCTGAAGCGGATGGAAAGCCGCGCTGGGCAGCTGAGAAAGACACCCGCGCCACCCGCGTGGGCAGCTTTTTGCGCAAAACCCACATTGACGAACTACCTCAGTTTTTAAATGTCTTGCGCGGTGAAATGAGCCTGATTGGCCCGCGCGCTGAACGGCCGGAACTGGTGGATTTGTTCCAGCAGCACGTACCCTTTTACCGGGCGCGCTTGCTGGTGAAACCGGGTATTTCGGGTTGGGCGCAGGTCAACTTCGGCTACGCCTCCACAATTCAGGAAACCATCATCAAACTCGAATACGATCTCTATTACATCAAGCATCGTACCCTGTGGATGGATATTGTCATCTTAATGCTCACACCGGCCAATATGTTGGGTCTGCGAGGAAGGTAACACCGGATGCGTTCTCGCGTCAACCTTGACAACCGGGCGGTTCTCCTCCTGGATCTCCTTCTGATCGCAATTGCTGCCTTTAGCAGCATTGCTATCCGCACCGAGACCTTTTTCCTCAGATACCTGACCGAAGCGTATGCGCTGGTTGCCGTTGCCTTGTTAGTCAAACCCTTTATTTTTTATTGGCTGGGTTTGTACCGGCGTTTATGGGCTTACGCCAGCATCCAGGAATTGAAGCTGATCTTCTACACGGTCAGTATTTCATCCGTTGTTGTGTCGCTGATCCTGGTTCTGGCGCGCGCTCTGCAAATCTTGCCCTATTTCCCACGCAGCACACTGTTAATCGATTGGGGCATCTCGATGGGTCTGATCGGCGGACTGCGCTTCTCGATGCGCTTGATGGCAAACAGCCGCTTGAATGGCGGCAAAGCCAATACTCAGAGCCGCCGGGTCTTGATCATCGGCGCTGGCGACGCCGGGGCTTTGGTGGTGCGCGAGATGCAGAAAAACGCCCAGCTGCGATTGACGCCGGTATGTTTTTTGGATGATGACCCGAACAAACAAAAGCAGCAGATTCACGGCGTGCCGGTCTTGGGCGCCTTGGGAGATCTAAGCCGCCTTTTGGCGATTCACCACATCCAGGAGGTTATCATCGCCATTCCGAGCGCGCCCGGGCGGGTGATACGCCAGGTCACCGAAGTTTGCAGCCAGGTGAATATTCCATTTCGCACCATGCCGGGCATTTACGAACTGATTGGCGGAAAAGTCAATGTCAACCGCTTGCGCGAAGTTCAAATTACCGACTTGCTGCGCCGCGAACCGACCCAGATCGACGCAAAAATGGTCGGCGTCAGCCTGGGCAACCGCCGGGTGCTGGTGACCGGCGCCGGCGGTTCCATCGGTCGTGAACTTTGCCGACAGGTGGCCCGCTGGCAGCCCTCCGCCCTGATCATCCTGGGACACGGCGAGAACAGCATTTTTGAGACCTTGCTGGAGATCGAGGAGAACTTCCCGTCTTTGCCGGTCTACCCGGTGATTGCCGATATTCGCGATCTGGACCGCCTGAGCGTGGTCTTCGAAAATATGCGCCCACAGGTGGTTTTCCATACCGCCGCTCACAAGCATGTCCCCCTGATGGAGGTCAATGTCGGCGACGCCATCAGCAATAATGTTCTCGGGACGCGCAACCTGGTAGAGGTTTCCCTGAATTACGATATCGAGCGCCTGGTGATGATCTCGACCGATAAAGCCATCCGTCCCACCAGCGTCTATGGCGCTACCAAGCGCATTGCCGAACTGCTGATTTTAGATGCCGCTCATCGCAGCGGTTTACCGTACTCGGTGGTGCGTTTTGGCAATGTCTTGGGCAGCCGGGGCAGCGTGATTCCGAAATTCAAACGCCAGATCGTAAAAGGCGGCCCGCTGACGATTACCCACCCCGATATGGAACGCTATTTCATGACCATTCCCGAGGCCGTGCACCTGGTGCTGCAGGCCTCAGCCATGGGACGGGGCGGAGAAGTCTTTGTGCTCAACATGGGCGAGCAGGTGCGCATTCTCGACCTGGCGGAAGATTTGATCCGTCTCTCCGGTTTACAGCCGGGCAAAGATATCGAGATCGTTTTCACCGGCATCCGCCCAGGCGAAAAATTGAGCGAAGAGTTGTGGGATCAATGGGCGACCTACCAGCCCACCACGCATCCCGACATCCTTCTTCTGGATGGCGAAGATTTACTCGGCGATGAAGTCTTGCAAGACACCGTCGATGAATTGATTCACCTGGCTCGCGAAGGCGATGATACCAGCATTGTCCGTATTCTCGATGAATGTATCCCTGGCGCTATGGTGCGCAGCACGCCGCCGCCCGATATGACTGCGCTGGTCTGATTGCTTATGCCCGAATTGACAATCCCGCAATGGGACGATTTTATGGCGCGCTTTCCGGATGCGCATCTGCTTCAATCCTCTGCCTGGGGCAGGTTGAAGGCTGCTTTTGGTTGGGATGTGGTTCGTATAGCCTCCGGTGAAGCCGGCGCCCAACTGCTCTTCCGCCGCCTGCCTTTCGGGTTGCAGGCGGCGTATATACCCAAAGGGCCGGTCAGTTTGCCTGGCATACCCCTGGAACAGGCCTGGAAGAGCCTGTGGCCCGAAGTGGACGCCCTGTGCCGCCAGCGCCAGGCCATTTTCCTGAAAGTCGAACCTGATCTGTGGGAGATGCAGCAGCCCGACCTGCCGCCTTCGGCCTTGCCCGGTTTTCGTAAAAGTCCCCACGATATCCAACCGCCCCGTACCTTGCTGATCAGCCTGGAAGGCGCCGAAGACCAGATCCTGGCGAATATGAAACAGAAAACCCGTTACAACATTCGCCTGGCATTGAAAAAGGGGGTGGTGGTGTCAGTAAGTTCAGACATTGAACAATTCCATCGCATGATGAAAATCACCGGCGACCGCGACCGTTTTGGAGTGCACAGCCTGGAGTACTACCAGCAGGCCTATGAACTGTTCTACCCGCATGGCGAATGCCAGTTGTTGCAGGCGGAGTTTCAGGGCCAGCCGCTGGCAGCCCTGATGGTCTTTGCGCGTGGCAGCCGGGCGTGGTACTTCTATGGCGCTTCAGCCAACTCGCACCGCGATCTGATGCCTACCTACCTGCTGCAGTGGGAGGCGATGCGTTGGGCCAGGGGGCGCGGCTGCACTTCCTATGATCTTTGGGGCGTGCCGGATGAATCGGAAGGCGAGCTTGAAAACCAGTTTACCAACCGCTCCGATGGTTTGTGGGGCGTTTATCGTTTCAAACGCGGCTTTGGCGGTGAATTACGCCGGGCGCAAGGCGCCTGGGACCGGGTCTATAGACCGCTCTTGTACCGCCTGTATTTGTGGTGGTCGGGGCGCGGGCAGGCTGACTAGCAGAGATGGCAACGCATTATTATTGTCTGAAATGCGCGGCGCGGCTGGATTGGCGAAACCTGGATCGGCGCTCTCGCCAGGTCTGCCCGGATTGCGGTTGGGTCTATTACCCGCAGTTGAAAGTTGGCGCTGGCGTGCGCGTCGTTCAAAACGATTGCTTGCTGCTGCTGCGCCGCCAAATTGAACCGTTTGGGGGTTGCTGGAACCTGCCCAGCGGATATGTCGAAGCCGATGAGTCTCCTCAACGCGCTGCCGAACGCGAAGCGCTGGAGGAGGCTGGCTTGCAAGTGGAGGCCACCAGGCTGGCAGGGGCGTATTATTTTTCAGATGATCCGCGTGGCAATGGTTTGCTCCTGGTGTATGATTGTCATCTACTGAGCGGGCAGGCTGCTCCTGCCGATGGCGAAAACTCGGCGGCTTGTTTTTTCTCTGCTGAGCAACTGCCGGCAGAACTTGCCGGCGGAGGCCACGACCAGGCCATTCGAGATTGGCAGGCGGCGTATGAAAATTAGCCGGTCGTCGATCGATGCGAGTTCCTGGAACCAGCAAATCGCCGCTTTGCCCGGGGCGCATATCCTGCAAACCTGGGAATGGGGGCAGGTTAAATTGCGCCTGGGATGGCAGCCTTTCCCGCAGGCCTGGCGCGACGAAAACGACCAACTCGTTGCCGCAGCCCTGATCTTGCAGCGCACGGTCTCGCTGGGCGGCTTTGCCGATCGCTTGCGGGTGCTCTACGCCCCCAAAGGTCCGCTTTTGGATTGGGACAACCCACCCTTGCGGCGCAAAGTGCTGCAAGATTTAGCCGCCTTTTCCCGCCAGCGCGGCGCAATTTTTGTCAAGATCGACCCCGATGTCTTTCTCGCCAGTGGCGTTCCCGGGCAGCCGGGGGCGCAGGAGAATCCCACCGCACAGGCTGTGGTGGAAGATTTGCGCGCCGCCGGTTGGCGTTTTTCCAGTGAACAAATCCAGTTTCGCAATACCGTCTTGCTGGATTTAACGCCTGACCCAGACACCCTGCTGGCTAATATGAAGCAAAAAACGCGCTACAACGTGCGCCTGGCTGAGCGAAAAGGTGTTACGATTCGCTCTG
>JAGUYW010000075.1 GCA_020061105.1 Anaerolineales bacterium
GACCTGCTGCTCATGACAGGCGACCCGCAAGACCACGCTCGCGCCTATGAAGCCCTGCTGCAAGGCGCCCGCGCCGGCCAGCTATCGGAAACCGACTTGCAAACCTCACTGGCGCGCATCGCCCGCCTGAAAGCCTGGCTGGGCAGCCAGCCGCCCGCCCCCGACCTGAGCATCGTCCGCTGCGCAGCACATCTCAAGATCGCAGATGATATCGCCGAGCGTTCCATCACCCTGGGGCGCGACCGCGCCGGGCTGATCCCTATTCGCCTGGCCCCGGAGCAACGCCTGGCCGTGGCGATCCCCATTCCGCAAGACCTGACCCCAGCGGACACCTCTTCAACCATCTTCCCCGAACTGGCCGCTGCCCTGCGCGCCTACCACCCTCAGGTGGATGAAATTCGCTTTTCATTTGCGCCCGGCGAAGCGCAACGCGCTGAACTGGTAGGAAGATTACAGGCTTACGATTTGGTCGTGATGGGCACTATCAACGCCTATGCGCACGAAGCCCAGGCGCAGCTGGTGCGCGCCGTGCTGCAAAACCCAACCCCGGTGATCCTGGCGGCGCTGCGCCTGCCCTACGACTGGATGGCTTTCCCCCAGGCTTCCACGCTGGTCTGCACGTACAGCATCCTGGAACCTTCCATGCGCGCCCTTGCGAAAGCGCTCTTCGGTATCATCGAAATGCGCGGGACATTACCGGTCAACATCCCCGGCATCGCTGACACGGTATAATTAGGCGGAAAGGTTGCCATGTCTCTATATTCCGAAATTCTCGAACAACCCCAGCGCGCCGCCGCCCTGCTGGTTTCCCAGAAGAAACTGACCCTGGAAATCGCCGCCGCCATCCAACAGCACAACATTCAATACGTCTTCCTGGCTGCCCGCGGCACTTCGGATAACGCCGGCCGCTACGCCAATTACCTGCTCGGCGCTCGCAACAGCCTGCCGCTGGCCCTGGCGACGCCCTCACTGTTCACCTACTACAAACGCCCCCCTAAACTCAAAAACGCCCTGGTGATGGGCGTCTCCCAATCCGGGCAATCGCCCGACATCGTCAGCGTGTTGGCAGAAGGCCAACGGCAAGGCTGCCTGACGCTGGCCATCACCAACGAACCCGAATCGCCGCTCGCCGCCCAGGCCGATTTCGTGATCGATCTGCAAGCCGGGCCAGAGAAAGCCGTCGCCGCCACGAAGACCTACACCGCCGAACTGCTGGCCATCGCCATGCTTTCCACGGCGCTGAGCGAAAGTAAAAAAGGCTGGGAAGAACTGGAACAGGTCGCTGGTTGGATGGAGCATGCCCTGCAGCAGGACGCTTTCATTGCCGAGCGTGTGCAGCGCTACCGCTACATCACCCAAACGGTGGTGCTGGGGCGCGGTTACAACTACGCCACCGCCTTCGAATGGGGGCTGAAACTGAAAGAACTGACCTATATCATCGCCGAGCCGTACTCCTCCGCCGACTTCCAACACGGTCCGATCGCCATGGTAGATCACGGCTTCCCGGTCATGGCGGTAGCCCCGCAGGGCAAAGTCTTTGACTCAATGCTGGAAACCTTGCAGCAGTTACGCCACGAAATCGCCGCCGAACTGGTGGTGATCTCGAACGACCACAAAGCCCTGTCGTTGGCGCAAACGCCCATCCCCATCCCCGCTGAAACGCCGGAGTGGCTCACGCCGCTGGTCAGCATCCTGCCGGCCCAGCTTTTCGCCTATTACCTGACCCTCGCCAAGGGCTACGACGCCGAGCAGCCGCGCAGCATCCGCAAAGTTACAGAGACTCACTGAGGAGTCAGGTCGCTGAAATCAGCTCTCCTTTGCGACGGATGGATGATAATAGCTGCCAGCCTAACTGCGATCACAGCGCATGGGCGCGTAGACGCAGCAGAGCAAGCTGCAAGGGGAGCTGGATGAACTGCAAGATAAGTTCGGGAAGAAATTGATCGACAAAGTGCGGCAAGGATAAACCCACAAGGTGGTTCGTTTATGCAAAACTATTTAACAGATGATCGCGCTCATTTGGATCGTATTCTAGAAACTGTTCTCGCCGAGGCGCGCAACTTTCTCCTGGGGCTGGATAATCGACCGGTGGGCACAGTTGTACCGTCATCCCTCGATCTCATCAATATCCCCATGGATGGACTTGGAGCCGGCAGAGCGTTGGAAATTTTCAAGGAACGCTATGAACCCTGGCTCAGTGGCAGCGCTGGCCCACGCTATTTTGGTTTTGTTACCGGAGGGGTTACGCCTGCTGCTCTGGCTGGCGATTGGCTGACCAGTCTCTACGATCAAAATGCGCTTGGCTCAACCGAATCGATTGCGCCTCAGATCGAACTGGATACGATTGCCTTACTGCGTCAACTGTTTGACCTGCCAGATCAATTCACCGGCGCTTTTGTCACCGGCGCAACCATGTCGAACTTTGTCGGACTGGCTTTGGGACGCCAGTGGATAGGTCGCCAACACGGAGTGGATTTTGCTCAAATAGGCTTATCGCACAATGCGCCTGTTAGAATATTCAGCGGGACTCCGCACTCAAGTATCTACAAGGCAGCAGCGATGCTGGGCATCGGTCGTGAAGCTGTAACGAACATCTCCTGTCTGCCAGAGCGCGAAGCGGTCGATATGACTGCACTGGAGGCTGCTTTGCAAAGCCAGAACGGCCAACCCTGCATTGTGGTAGCCAATGCCGGAACCGTCAACACGGTTGATTTCGATGATCTCCAGGCCATTGCAAGACTGAAGAGCCGGTATGAATTCTGGCTGCATATCGATGCAGCTTTCGGTGGTTTTGCCGCCTGTTCTTCCAAGTATCGACATTGGGTTCAGGGCCTGGCAATGGCAGATAGCCTCACCGTGGATGCACATAAATGGCTGAATGTGCCTTACGATGCGGCGATGCAATTTACCTCCCATCTCCAGTTACAAGCAGAAGTTTTTCAGAATGCAGCGGCTTATTTGGGAACGGAGGTCAGCCACAGCAACTTTGTCAATCTGACCCCGGAAAACTCACGGCGATTACGAGCGCTGCCAGCCTGGTTTACCTTAATGGCCTATGGAACGCATGGCTATACCGAAATCGTGGAGCGCAACTGCGATCTGGCGCACTGGCTGGGGCAGAAAATCGGCGCATCGAAGGCTTTTGCGCTGTTGTCGCCGGTACGTTTGAACGGGGTATGCTTTACGCTCGCCATGAGGGGGAACAGCCCGACAATGAACGATATCCAACGTTACCTTAAACTTCTCAGAAATAGCGGGCGCGTATTTCTAACGCCTACCGTTTTTAAGGGCATCCCGGCGATGCGCGTCTCTGTAACCAACTGGCGCACAACACAAGCAGACATCGAAGTTGCCTGGGTTGCTATTCAACAGACGGCAAAGAGAACTCATGCTTGAGTGCGCTGCGCAGCCATGGCAGTCCTTCTTCGCTGAGCGGGGATTTCTTGCGGAATAGCAGGGTTATGTCCATTGAGATGGTCTCTTCGATATGGTTTAGGTTAGAAGGGGAATAAACCCTCGGGTTGTGAAAGAACAAAGCTCATCCACAAGCCGTGGGTCTCAGGTCAAAGGATTTGGGAAAAGATTCCGGCCCTCTCGCCTGGGGCAGTTCCCAGGCAAGAGGGCCGAAAATAGTGAA
>JAGUYW010000016.1 GCA_020061105.1 Anaerolineales bacterium
GCCTAATTCTTCGAATTTGGCAAATGTCAGTTCGATCACATGGCGCACCTGGTCGTCTGGATCTTTGATCACCTCACCATCCGGCAAGCGCAGGTAACCGGTGGGCAATCTTTGACGGTAAGCGCCTCGCTTCACCTGGTTCATTCTTCCAGCGTCCAGCCGCTGGCGCAACAAGTGCAATTCCGCTTCACTCATCGTTCCCTTTAGCCCCAGCAACAGGCGATCATTGTATAAACGCGGGTCGTAAATGCCATCATTGTCAGCGATTAAGGTGCCAAATACGGCTGCCAAATCTAGCAAATGATACCAGTCGGCGTTGTTTCGTGCCAGTCGGGAGACTTCATAACCGAAGACAATCCCCGCATGCCCGAGAGATACTTCAGCAACCAGTTCTTGATAACCGCTCCGACCAGCTGCGTCACTTCCGGAAAGCCCCAAATCGCTGTCGATCACCCGCACTCGTTCTGCGGCCCAGCCCAGTTCTTGTGCGCGCAGTTGGAGGCGATATTGATATTGCTGGCTTTCATGATTCTGGACGACTTGTTTTGGCGTGGATTGCCGCACGTAGATAAAAGCTAAACGTTGGTGATGGGCCGAGGTGATTTTAGGATGGGGCGGGAAATCATGCGCTAACGAGTTCATCACTCACCTCCTGCATCCATTTCTCGGCCAGCTTGCGGCAAATCCACACCATCGCCTGGAACACTGTTTCCTGCTGGGTAACTGTCAGGGTTTCCCAAACCATCTCCGTCGTCGATGCCGTTTCGGCTGAACTGGGCGCTTCCTGGGGATCCATCTTCACACTCCTTCCCAACCTGCGTTTGAATACGCAGAAAAACCTGGGTTAAATCGTGAAGAGAGGATAAATCCAATGGCAACGGATAGACAACAGGCGAAGTTGTAGCTAGATTGGTCACGTTAACTGGAATCAACCGTTCAACTCCCTCGGCGATACGGACCAGGCAACTGGGGATCAGTTCTTGTTTGTTTTTGAGGTGGAGAAGGGGAAAGGTCAGATCAAACAGGGGATGACGGGGATCAACCACCGTCACCGTTTCATTAGCTGCAAGTATTCTTCTTTTTGAGGCATAAAGCTGGTTGGGTTTTTACCCATTTGACATCGTCTGTCGAAATCGTCATTTGTTCATGTGGAAAAACAATTTGTCTGGGTATGTCATCAAGCATACGAAATTTGATTGAATTATCGGATATAGCGTTGACTACATCCCATGACTCTGAAGATAGCGCTGGGCAAAAGAGACTAGAATAACCTCTCAATTTCAATAATGCGGCAGTATGCCAAGCGATACCCATATAAAAATGATCGCTTTCTTGCATCTCGGCATTGCCAACTGCTATTTCTGCCTGAACAGAATGTGAATATCTGCTAACCGCGAGATAGTCAGAGTATTGTAGATCTGCCGCACGAGTGACATGAACTATTCCAGGTGGATTGGTTATCTTGCGTATGGAAAGGAAATCATCAAACAATACACACGAGTTGAAACCAACACCCACGCCACAAATTGCTATGAAAAGTCGTGCTGGGGGAATTTTGGGGGCCAATTCTTTCGAACGGGCTTCTGCCAGCAGAAGTGGCGCTAATCGTGCTTGTATGTCTGCAAGCCATTTTGCTCTATTTGCATCCATATTGACCTCATCGGCAGTGCTTCGATAAATCAATCCAAGTTGATAATCGCAATTATTCGTACTATACCGACACCGAAACCAGCAAGTAGAAATTCAGCTACTAATGAGTTTATGCTTTACCACTATTACGGGGTTTAGACTCAACCTACTTGCTTGGATAATTTTACAACACAAATTCAATGCTGAATTGCCTGATCAAGTAAAACAAATTTCCAGAGGGTAAATACATTCTTTGGCAAGACAACTTGATTTTTATAGCCTTCCCTTCTTTCCGGCCCTCCCCCCTGCACTTGATGCAGCGGCGAGGGCCGGAGCGTTTTTCGCTCCGCCTCCCAACCTTTTCCAAACTGGAGGCTTTACATGAAATCCCCATTCGAGGATACCCGCCTGCGCCAGCAGACGCTCAAACTGATCGAATTCCAGCGCCAGGGCACGTTCCTGGCCAGCCCCAACGACCCCGAGCAAGATGCTCCGCCCATTCCAACGATCAAGGAACTGGGCCTGCGCCGCGCTCGCTACCCGTACGATTACGAAGCCGACTGGGGGCGCTTCAAGATGGATTACAGCGCTTCGGCGCTAATCTTGATGAACGGCATACCGCCCGTGGAATGGACGCCGCAGCCTGTGCTGCAATTGGCGACCGCCATCGTTCACCCGGACTGCATCACATTACGCGCCGAAGACGGCAGCGACCCCGGCCTGGCGCTCGACTTGCGCCAGGAAGAGAACGATTACCGCTTCCTGCGCCGCATCAACGCTTTGCTGCGCTCCGATCACCAAACCTACGTAATCTGGAAGCTGGAATGGCCCGAAGATGATGCCGCCCTGGAGACCCTCTCCATCGCCAACGATTCGGCCATGATCTTCGCCTCCTCGGCCGTCTGGTCGCCGGACGACTCGCAGCTCGTGGCCGCACTGGCTGCCAGCCCATCGAAGGAACTGCTCACTGCCATCCGCGCCACCCTGGCCAATAACAATGGCAGAGGCTGGATCTCGATCAAGGGCCGTTCCCACAACACTTACGTGCGTGGGGCGAAGCGCGGTTTCATCCATGTTTCCAGCAGCCTGGCCAAAGCCAATGCAGCTGGAACGAGCGCTGCCCTGCTGCACCCGCTTTCCGGCAACCCGCAGGAGGAGCGTGAAGATCACTTCTACGTGATCGCCGCTCCCGGCGAGGCGCTGCCCGCCAAATTCAACGAACGCCTGGCGTTAGCCATCGCCTGGCCCACCCAACCCGCCTGGGCGGAATACCTGCTCCAGGCCGGTCAAGAGGCTGACCTGGTGCAGCCTCTGCCCATCGCCGGTTCCGACTTCGCCGCCGCGCTGCGTGCGGTGAAAGATGACACCGGCTGGGAAGCTGTCATCTCCCAGGGTCTCAAAAGCGGCGCGATCTCGATCTGATCGCATCCCCCTACTTTCAATCTACAACTCACATCGAGGAACCTATGGCTCGCCTTGAAGCGCAGAGCAAATTGCTCTATTACCCCACTCCTGAACATATCGTCAAACTGATCGTCACCTGGTTCTCGGCCGAAAAGCCGGTGCGCCTGGCCGACCCGTGCTGCGGTACGGGCGAGGCCCTGCACACCTTCGCCCAATCCCTGGGCATCCCCGCCGAAACCTGGGGCATCGAACTCTCCTACAGCCGCGCCCGGGCTGCGCAAAGCATCCTGGAGCGCGTGCTGCCCACATCCTTCTATCACGTCACCTGGTCGCCCAACAGCGTCAGCCTGGCGTTCAACAACCCGCCTTACGACTGGTCGCCGATGCGCGAAGAACATGGCGATGCCACAGGCAAGGCCATCCGCCACGAGCGCCTGTTCGTCATCCAGACCACCGGGCGTGTCGTTGCCGGCGGTCACCACGTGATCATCATCCCGCGTGCCATGCTGGGCGACGAGAGCCTGGCGCGCCACCTGGCCGGCTGGTATGAACGCTGCCTGGTGCTGCGCTTCCCTGACCCGGATTACACCGCTTTCGAGCAGGTTGTGATCCTGGCCATCGGTAAGCGCGCCGAATACCGGCATCCTGGCCGGGAGGAGATCGAAGCGCTCACCAACCAGGTCGAGGCGGAATTATCCGCCCTGACCGCTGGTGATGGCCGCTTCGCCATCCCACCCACACCCAAAGGCGATTTCAAGTTCGCCTACACTCCCACCGAACCGCTCGACCTGTTGCGCGCCGCACGTCAGTGCAGCCCGCTCAAGTCGCTCGAGTTCCAGCGCCTGACCTACGTTCGCCCGGTCGGCGCGCCTTTCACCCCGGCCATGCCGCTGATGATCGGCCACCTGACCATGTTGATCTCCGGCCAGGAGACCGGCGTACTTTCGCTCACCGACCCCAAGACCGGCCAGCCCTTCCTGCTCAAAGGCATGAGCCGCAAGCAGGTGCAGGCCGATGGCGAGGCCGAATACGACGACGAAGGCGAGTACTCGCACACGCACGTCACCGAGCGCGAGCGCCACGTCACTACCCTGACCGTCGCTCATCCGGATGGCAGGCTGCAAAAGCTTGCCGAACCGGGTGAAGTCAGCCAGTTCATCCAATCCTGTTCTGCCGACATCGCCGATGCGATCCTGACCCGCAACCGCCCGCTGTACAACTTCGACCCAACCGAGGCCGAGTGGAAAACCACCGCCCAGGTTGGGCTGGGGCTGCCGCTGCTGCCCGGCCGTGAGCGGCGTGGCATGTTCGACATGCAGCGCCATTGGGCGGTTGCCGCCGCACGAGTCATGCGTAAAACCCCGCAAGGTGCAGCCATCCTGAACCTGGATATGGGAACCGGCAAGACCCTGATCACCGTCGGCGCGCTGGAAGTGCTCAGCGAGTGGCCGGCGGTCGTGATGTGCCCTGGTCACATGGTCTGGAAGTGGAAGCGCGAGCTGGAGATCGCCTCCAACCCAAGCGACCCGATCCAGGCGCGGGTGATCACCCGCCCGGTGCGGGAAAGCGCCTCGCGCTGGAGCCAGCTCTGCCAGTCAATCACCGAAGCAGGCGGTAATGTTGTCTCAACAGTACGCCGCCAGGTCGAACCGGCCACGGTCAACGACCCCGGTGGACGCTGCCAGGCGCGCATCGCCTGCCCGGCTGCCAAAATCGAAGCTGTGGCGCGCCTTCTGAACAGCCTGGCTTTTCGGGATAAAGACCCGGAAGGCCGGCCGGTCAAGATCGCCCCCACCATCCAGTTCAGCGGCGAGGGTCTGCAGGTCGAGTTCGTCGATAGTGACGAGTACACCCTGTTTGACTTTGCTGCTGACCATCGTTCTGGGCTGTTGGGTAAGAAAGCCGTGGCGGTGGTTGCCTTCGACCCGGCCAAGTACGATGCCGGGCAGGAGCAGAAACCCGCCGTGGTCTATCACTGGCGGCGCACCTGGAACGAAGAACTGCGTTTCTGGGAGCGGCGTAAGCTGCCTACCTGCCCGGAATGCGGCGAGCCTTTCGAAGACAAAATCCCGCGCTTCTGCCCAACCTGCCACGCGGCGTTGTTCAACTTCACCCGCTGGCGCAGGGTCGGCCTGGCGCGCCTGGTGCAGCATCAGTTCAAAGGCTTCTTCCAGGTTTACGTGGCAGACGAAATCCACAAGTGCCAGGATGGCCGCACTGACATCGGCGTGGCCGACCAGCGCCTGCTATCCGCCACGCGCTACTCGCTGGCTTTGACAGGTACGTTGTTCGGCGGCGCGGCGGGCAGCCTGTTTTTCCTGCTCTATCGCCGCTCGCCCGAGCTGCGCCGGCTGTTCGGCTTCCGCGAGAAAATGCGTTTCGTGGATGTCTACGGTTTGTGGGAACGGCAGTGGAACCAGAAAGAACCGATGGTGGGCGAATCGGGCAAGTCCACCGGCATCGAGCGCTGGAATTACCGCCAGCGCGAGTTGCCCGGTGTGGCCCCTTCCGTCATCCGCTACCTGCTGCCGATCACCCTGTTCGGCGGCATCGCCGACCTGGGTTACGAGTTGCCCCCGGTCTACGAAGACGTTGTCCCATTGGAGATGACCAAACCGCAGGCCCAGCAGTACAGCCATGCCTCGAACTACCTGCTCTCCAAAGCGTTAGAGCTGCTGCGCGGCGGCGATCCGGGCGGGCTTTCCGTCTGGTTCTCAACCAGCCGCTTTCGCCCTGCCTCCGGCTACCGCGACGAAAACGTTGCTTACGTTGGAAGGCGCGGCGGTACGATCGACTTGGGCCTGCCAGCGGTGATCACTGCCGAACAGCCCTGGCTGCCCAAAGAGCAGCGCCTGGCCGAGATGGTGCGTACAGATGCACAGCAAGGCCTGCGCACGCTGATCTTCGTCGAGCAATCTGGTACGCGTGACATCCGCGAGCGGCTGAAGAACGCCATCGAAACGCTGGCTCCCCGCGGCGAACCGCTGCTAGTCGAAGCGCCAAGAGTGGGCGTACTCTCTGCTGGGGACATGTCGCCCGCCAAGCGTGAAGCCTGGATCAGGTTGAATGCCCCGCGCATGGATTCGCTTTTGGTCAACCCGAAGTTAATTGAAACCGGCCTCGATCTGGTCATGTTCAGCCACCTGGTGTTCTACGAGACCACGACATCGTTGTATGTTTTGTGGCAGAGTATGCGCCGGGTCTGGCGGCTGGGGCAAGACAAACCGGTGCAGGTCGATTTCCTGACCTACACCGGCACCGTCGAAGAGCGCGTCCTCGATCGTATGGGGCGCAAGATGAAAGCGGCGCAGCTCCTGTATGGGAAGGAAGCCGCTGGCGTGCTGGTCGAAGCCGACGATGACGATGTCCAGCGCCAAGTGATCCGCGATGCCCTGCAGGGCAAAGTAGCCACCTCCGCTGGCGAGATGATGGAGAAATTGCGTATTTTCTCCACCGGCGACGAGCGCGCCGTGCGGGTGAGCGTTTCCCCTTCCGGATCGCTGATCGCCTTCTCGCCTCGCCTGCTGGTGACCAAACTCCCCGCCGGCGAGACTGTCCAACTCGATCTGTTCGGCGGCGCTATTCCGGCAGCGGAACTCCGCTTGCGCAGGAAACGCCGTTAGCAACTCGCAGGCGAAGTTTTACTTTTGCCTGCCTGTAATCAGATATGATGAGACCCCGGCCATACGCCGGGGTCTTTTTTGTTAAGGCTTTCGCTTGGCTCACGGCTCTCTCAGGAACTTACGGACCATCTGGCGCACGTCCTCGTCTGGATCATCCTGCGCCATCTGTTCCAGCTTCGCCACGATCTCCGGCGGCACGCTGTGCCCAGCCTCCAGTTAGGCATCCAGAAGCAGGTTAGCGGTCTGCAAGCGCGCTTCTGCCTTGCGATCATCTAGTCCGCTCTTCAAGGCCGCGTAGGCTCCTGGTAGGTTGTGCCATCTCGCCAGACGCGCTGCTGCCGATGTGTGCTCTTCCCGACCGACGAGAACACGCTCGAAGAGCAGGTGCTGAACCTGCTCGGCCAGAAGACGAAAGCTGCCCAGCTTTTCTACGGCGACGAGGTGACGTCAGCTCCGTGCAATGATGATGAAGCCGACTTCCTCAACGATCTGATCCTGTCGCTGTTGAA
>JAGUYW010000079.1 GCA_020061105.1 Anaerolineales bacterium
CTTCAGCGGTATGCCAGAGATGCAGTGCGCCATCCTGGCCGGCTGTGACCAACCATCGCCCATCCTCAGAAATGGCCAGGTCGTTGATGCTTTGGGTATGGCTCTTTAATACCTGCAAGATATCGCCGCTGCTCACATCCCAAATGCGAATACTGCCATCAGCGAAACCAGCTACCAGGCGGCTGCCATCGGGCGCGAACGCCAGGCCGCCAGCCGCCAGCGAACTGGCCTTGAAGATCTGCACCCAGGCGCCCCCGATCGAGCGAATCCGCACCGTGCCATCGCTCTCCCCCCAGGCGAAGGATTGGCTGTTGGGGCTGAAAACGACCCGATTGACCTGCGCCAGGCCTTCATCAACCAATTCCACCAGACTCCAATTCGATACCCGCCACAGGCGCACGGTGAAATCCTGGGCGGTTGAAACCAGAAAACGACCATCCGGCGAAAAAACCAGGTCTGGCATCCAACCGGCGTGCCCGTGTATGGCGCGCAGCAAGCTGCCGTCTGAGACGCGCCAGATGCGCAGCACGCCATCGGTAGAACCGGTTGCCAGCATGGCGCCATCCGGAGAAAATGCCAGGCTGCGCACCGGAAACGGATGCCCGTACATGGTGCGCAGCAGGTCGCCTGGATTGACCCGCCACAGGCGCAAGGTATTATCGACAGACCCAGAGGCCGCCAACCGGCCATCGGGCGAGAAAGCCACCTGGTAGATAGCGCCTTCATGCCCGCTCATCACAACCTCTGGCGAGGCGCCTGGAAAAATAAAAACTGGGGTAGGCGTGCAGAGCGCAGATTGGGCGGTTAATTCGAGGCTGCGGCTGGCGCGATTATTTTCCCGGTTGCTTTCGACGATTTGTGAAAACACATCCACCACGACTTCAGTTGAGAAAAATGTCACCGCAGGAACAGAGACAAAAAATTGCAGGAGGGTGCTTTCCCCGGCTGGCAGCCCTTGCTCCACCTGGTAAGACCTGGCTGCATATCCAGGTCCGTGAACCTGAACCCAAAACGGGTCGGCTCGCACCTGGCCGATATTATAGACTCGCGTCGAAATGATCCAGGTTTGTTGGGAAGCCTCGCAAGAAAGGTCATCCACTTCCAGGGAAATCTCGCCTACGGCCAGGTCTGGAAGTAAAGTTGTGGTATCAGTTGGAAGGATAGAAACGCTTTCCGTTGGCGCGGGAACCTCGGGTCGGCTGATCGGGCTGCAAGCCGCCAGGTGGAAGCTCAGCCAACCCAAGATCAACAGCGCAAACGGAAAAGTTCTCACACGCTCAATTCTTGCTCCCTGGCGCGCATGGCATTGAAAGCAGCAATTGAAACTTCGAGCATCTCAGCCGAAGGTTCACGGGTCGTCAGGCGCTGCAACGCCAGGTTCGGTTTTACCAACCACCCCACTACCGGCCAGTGAAGGTGGCGGGCGGTCCAGCGGATATATTCGAAAGCCAACATCGTCAGCACCGGGATCAACAAAATGCGGCTGACCAGGCGTTCGAGCATGGGCAGCGGGCCAAGCAGGCTGAACAGCAAAATAGAAAGCAGCACCAGCGTCAGCAAGAAGGCTGTGCCGCAGCGTGGGTGTTCGAGCGAAAAGGTTGACACGTTTTCAGGGGTCAGTTCAGCCCCCGCTTCGAAGGCGTTGATGGTTTTATGTTCAGCGCCGTGATAGGAAAACACCCGTTGAATGTCGGGAATGCGTCCAATCGTCCAGATATAACCAACCATCAAAGCCAGGCGCAGCAGGCCCTCCAGGAAATTGCCCATCCAGGAGTTGATGCCAATAAAGCGCTCAGCCAGGTGTCCAAGCGCCGCTGGCGCCAGGAAGAAAAGCCCGATCGCCAGGGCCAGGGAAGTTCCCATGGTCAGGAAGAGCGCCGGACCTTCTAATTGTTCATCTTCGCCCGATTGCAGGTTGGCTGAAATCGTCAGGGCGCGCATGCCCAACCCCATGGCGTCCCACAAGGCGATCAAACCGCGCAAGAAGGGAATCTTAATCAGCTTGCTCTTATAGATTCCCGAAAGCGGCTCGGTATGCACCACAATCTGCTGATCAGGGGCGCGCATGGCGATCGCCACGTTGCTAGCCCCGCGCATCATCACCCCTTCAATCACTGCTTGCCCGCCATACACTGGTAATCTCTCACTCATCATACACTCTTTATCACTCTTCAATCTGTGGTCTACTTTTTAAAAGGATACCTTGATTGTAAGTCGATCGCACACGCCCGTCAACCCTGGTCGGGATTCTCTGAGCAAATCTTTATCCATACCGAAAATCATGCCAGTTCACAAAAGAAACGCGCCAACGCCTGGATGCCGCGATAAAAGGTTGGCAGGTGGATCTTCTCATTGGGGGCGTGCAGGTTATCGTCCGGCAGGCCAAAGCCGGTCAGCACCGACTCAATGCCCAACAAGGTTTGCATTTGGCCAACCACCGGCACGCTGCCGCCCTCGCGCCGGAAAACAGGGCGCTTACCCCAGGTCTGCTCCAGGGCGCGCTGCAAGGCCTGTACTCCTGGAATATGCCGGTCGGTAATCGAAGCCGCGCCGCCAGCCATCTTTAACACTTCGTAGCGCACCGTGGGCGGAGCTTTTTCTTCCAGGTAGCGCAATAACTGCTGGTAAACCTGCTCAGGGTCCTGGTCGGGCACCAGGCGCATCGAAATTTTCGCCATCGCCTGAGCCGGCAGCACCGTTTTCGAGCCGGTTCCAGTGAAACCGGAAAGCAGCCCATTGACCTCCAGGGTCGGGCGGGCGCCGACGCGCTCCACCGCTGAATAACCCGCCTCGCCGAACAAGGCCGGCGCGCCGGTCTGTTGCAAATAAAAATCCTCGCCCATCGGCAGGCGCGCCAGTTCGGCGCGTTCTTCATCGTCTAAAGGTCGAACCGCATCATAAAACCCGGGTAGGGTAACTCGCCCGTGCTCATCGTGCATCCCGGCGACCAGTTCGCACAATACCTGGGCAGGGTTATGCACCGCGCCGCCGTAAATCCCAGAATGTAGATCGCCTTTTGGCCCTGATAGGCGCACTTCGAAATAAGCCAGGCCGCGCAGCCCGTAAGTGATGGTGGGCGTTTCAGCGCCAATCATGCCGGTATCCGGATTCAACGCCAGGTCGCAGGCCAATAATTCTTGATGCTGGGCGATAAATGACTCCAGGTTGGGCGAACCGATCTCTTCCTCGCCTTCGATGATCCACTTCAGATTAACGGGTATTTGACCGGCTTGCGCCAAAGCCTCGACTGCCTTTATGGAAGCCAGCACCTGGCCTTTCATATCCGACGCGCCGCGCCCAAACAGGTTCTCGCCGCGTAGATCGGGCTCGAAGGGCGGGCTTTGCCATAATTCCAGCGGCTCGGCAGGCTGCACATCATAGTGTCCATAGATCAGCACAGTCGGCTTATCTGCGCCAGCTTCCAACCACTCGCCATACACCACCGGATGACC
>JAGUYW010000018.1 GCA_020061105.1 Anaerolineales bacterium
CACTCGCCGCTGCCGGAGGTGGCAAGCACCCGGGGCGTGGCCACGGCCGGCGGCGGGGTAGGGGGTGGCGCAGGGATGAGCAGGTTACAGCCCAGCGCGCTGGCTATCAAAAAAAGCAACCATCCGAAATTTCGTCGCATATTATTCGAAACCTAATATCGTCAAGAGTCCAATATGGTCAGAAGCCCACAACCAGCCCGCTTGTGTTTTGACTGGCTGCTCGAAAGCCAGTTGGCTGGAAAGGATTTCCGCCTCCAATGACCCGGGGATCAGGAAAATATAGTCAATCCGTTTCGACAGCGCCGTACCGGGCGGCTGGGTGAGATCGCGCACGCAGCAGGTGTAGCCGGGCAGGGTTGGGTTGGCGGCGCGGAAGCTGTCGACCCAGCCGGTTCCTTGAATCTGCGGGGCATCATCCCGGGCGTTGAAATCTCCGGCGATGATGGTCAGCTGCCCTGCCGGCGAACTGGTCATCTTCTTTAAGTACTCAACCTGGGCGCGGTTGACCTCGGCCTTTCCGTTGGTGAGGTGGGTGGAAACCAGGCGCAGCTCGCCAAAGGGCGTCACGGCGATAGCGCTCAGGGCGACCCGGTTTTCGAAGAAACCGGCCCGCGGTTGCAGAACGACGCCTGTAGCCTGCTGCAGCGGAAACCGGCTCAGAATGGCCTCGCCCTCTTCGAAGAAAATCGCCCAGCGGTTGCCGTTGGCGCGCAGGTACAGGTAATTCATCCCCGTGCGCTCTGCCAGATACTGGGCAGCATTGCCATGCCGCATCGTCCCGGGTACCTCTTGCAGCAGCACAATATCCGCCTGCAGGCGGGTGATTTCGTTGGCGATGATCTCCAGGCGTTCGGGCAGGTGGTCGAAATCCGGAAAGCCGTGCAGCATGTTGAGCGAAGCCACCCGCAGCGTTCCATCCGGCATGGCAGCGCCTTGCGCACATCCTTGCGGGCAGCCTTCCACGCTCCCTCCAGGCCGGCTGACGTTGAGCAGCCAGATCAGGGCGATTACCCCGACGATCGGGAGGTAGATCTTTAATCGTTTCACTCCCATTGCCATTCTTCCTCATCCCAAAGGGTAGGGGACAGTTCATCCAGCAATGGATCGTCGCAATTTTCAGCCATCGCCAGGTATTGCTGCTCCCAACCAGCGCGGGGAGACAGGCTTGTGTGGGTTCTCAAAGGGTTTTTAGCCATCACGAATCAGTTTTCTGATGGGCGCTGGGCAATTACCGGAGCTGGTGTGCGTTCAAGCTGTTGCCTGTCCAGAGTAATCAGCGGTTCGCCCATTTGTTCCGCCAGGGCAACGTAGATGGCGTCACAGCCCCGCGGGCCATGTTGTGCAGCAATCTCAGCCGCGCGCCTGGCCAGGTTCAAACTTACGGGTACTAATTCGATCAACCCCGCGCTTTCTAATTGTTTCGTTGCCTGATCTGCCAGTTGGCTGTCTCCGACGCCGCAACGGATGCCGGCAGCCACCTCTGCCAGCAGAATGACCGGAGTCAGGATCTTTTGCTGGGCAGCGCAAGCATTTCGGAACCAGTTCCAACTGCTTTGGTGTTCTGCTTCGTTGGCCTTGAGCAATGCGATATAGACGCTGGCATCGATGACAGGCATGGTTCACCGGCGTCCTTCTGATATCGTTTCCACTCCACTGAGCGTGGAATTCCAGGCCACGGCAACTTGCTCAGAAAGGATGTGCATTTCGGCCAGCTTTTCTTCCACTCCTTCCTGGTGCAATCTTTCTATTTCATCTTCGTTGAGCGGGCGCAATACCGCAATCGGTTTACCATGTAAAGTGACGATATATTCGGCCATTTCCTCATGCACAGCACGCAGTACCCGCGATGTCTGGTTCTTCAATTCTCGAATCCCAATTTTCTCTGGCATCTTCACTTCCTGTCCGGTGCGCTGCATTTTCTCTTGCGGCAGGTGTTGATGTGCAGCACCTCTAAGTAGACCATTGTTCTTTTAAACTCGAGTACTGCTGTAAGAATTAAATGTAGCTATGATGTAGCTACATTATACAACAGATTTCGCCAGATTTCTCTCCCCCAACCCTGCCGCCCGCGCCGCCAGGAAGCCCTCGCTGCTTTCCCCCTCGCCCAGCCCCTCCAGCCGCTCCACCGAACTCAAGAGCGTCCCCAACCCAGCCCGGAAGATCGGGTGGTCGTCTGCAATCAACACGCGGATCGCCTTCATCATCGTTGCCTGGCTTCCTTCCGATCGGGCCTCACGGTCGCACCCGGAACAGGCAGGCGCGCCTGCAGGAGTCTGCTTTCTTGTGTCCCGAATTCTCGCTTAGGATGGCGTACAACGACTTAAACATCTGTATTTATATAAATACAGATGGTATGGTATAATATATTTATGAAAATTCACCGTTCTTTACTGTCGGAATTGCGCAATACCATCATGCCTGGCAAAGTGATTGTGCTGTATGGGCCGCGCCAGGTTGGCAAAACCACTTTGGCATTGGAATTACTGAATTCCACGCCTTTGCGCAGCCGCTTCATCAACGCCGATGAGCTGCTCTATCGTGAAGCCCTCGCCAGTCAGAGTCGCCAGACGTTGGGAGAGTTGTTGGGAGATGCTGAACTCCTGGTGATCGATGAAGCCCAGCGCGTGCCCGATATCGGTTTGAACCTCAAAATCCTTGTGGATAGCTTTCCCAATGCCGCCATCCTGGCCACTGGCTCTGCTTCGTTTGATCTGGCAAATAAAATCAGCGAACCCTTAACCGGGCGAAAACTGACCTTCAACCTGTATCCGGTCAGTTATTGCGAACTTCGCGAAACGTTAGGCGCTTTAGAGACGCGCGCTCAATTGGAACGCTGGCTCGTGTGGGGCGGTTATCCGGCCATCGTGACCACCGATAACCTCAGTATGCGCCAGCGTTTGTTGGGGGAACTGGTCGGCTCTTATCTTTACCGTGATATCCTTGAACTGGATAATGTGCGTCAGGCAGACAAAATCACCGCTCTGCTGCGCTTGCTGGCATTCCAGATCGGAAAAGAAGTCTCGCTGGCAGAATTAGCAACCAACCTGGCGATGAACCGGCAGACCGTTGAACGGTATCTCGATTTATTAGAAAAAGTTTTTGTGATCTTCAAAGTGGGCGGCTTCTCACGTAATTTGCGCAAAGAAGTGACCAAGAACTCGCGTTATTATTTCTATGATAACGGTGTGCGGAACAGCCTGATCCAGAATTTCAACAGCCTTGCCCTGCGCAATGATGTCGGGCAGTTGTGGGAAAATTACCTGTTGGTAGAGCGCCGTAAGTCCAATCAGATCGCCGGGCGTTCGGTCAATGCTTATTTCTGGCGTACTTACGATCAGAAAGAGATCGATAGCATTGAAGAACACGGTGGTCATCTCTACGGCTACGAATTTAAATGGCAACCTGGAGAAATCCGTCGCGCCGTGCGCAGCGAATTCCTCCAGGCCTACCCCAATTCAAGCTTGATGACAATCAGCCAGGCAAATTTCGAGCATTTCCTGGAGTGCTAACCGCGCGCCTTCAGCCAATCCGCAATCGCCGGCGGTAGTTCCTTCTGCACCTTCCCGCTCACATACATCCCGATATGCCCCACCGGAAAGCCCCTCGCCGTGTAATCCTTCGTCCCCACGTACTTCTCCAGCGCCAGCGACGAAACCGGCGGCACCAGGTGATCCTCTTCGGCGTAGATATTCAAGACCGGCATGGTAATCTTTTTCAGATCGACGCGCTGCCCGCCAATTTCCACCTCGCTGCGGATCAGCTTGTTGCCCTGGTAGAAATCCTTCAGGAACTGGCGGAAGGTTTCACCGGCCTGGTCAGGGCTGTCGAAGATCCATTTTTCCATGCGTAAGAAATTGATCAGCTTGGCCTCATCGTCCAGAATATCCGCCAAACCCAGGTATTTCTCGACGTTCAACTGGAAGGGCTTGAGCATCAGGAAGCCAAAATTCATGAAGTCGCCCGGGATATTGCCTAGCGCCTCCACCATGCTGTCGATATCCATGCTTTGCGGCCCGTAGGTGCAGCCCGACCAGGTGTTGAGCAGCCCGTCGGAAACGTGAAAATCGACCGGCGCTACCATCACCACCAGGTTGCGCACTTTGTCTGGGTGCAGGGCCGCGTAGCACAGGCTGAGCGTGCCGCCCTGGCAGATGCTTAACAGGTTGACCTTCTCTTGCCCGGAGCGCTGGCGCAGCACATCCACGCAGTTGTTGATATAGCCGTTGACATGATCGTCGATGGTCAAATAGCGGTCGTTGCGTTGCGGGTAGCCCCAGTCGATCAGGTAGACATCGAGGCCGCGCTCCAGCAGGCCGCGCACCAGCGAACGGTTCTCCTGTAAATCGACCATGTAGGGGCGGTTGACCAGGGCGTATACAATCAACAAAGGCGTTTCGAAGGGCTTTTTTACTACCGGTGTGTAACGATACAGCACAATATTGTCTTCGCGGTAGACTTCTTCTTTGGGGGTCGCGCCGTACTGCACCTGGCTCTCGCGCAGTTGGCTCAAGTTGGTGGCCGCCTTGGCGGTCATTTCCAGGGTCTCACGCACGGCGTCGCTGTAGCGAATCTGGATCGGGAACATCGCCTACTCTCCCTTCTTCTGGCTGCTAGTCCGGCGTTTTGGTTGGGGCGCCTCGCCATTCGGTTGCAGACACTTCAACTCGGCCACCTGTTTCTTGAGCGCTTTGAGTTCTTTGCGCAGTTCGTAAATGCGGCGGTGGGCTTCATCCACCTCGCTGCGGGTTGGCAGGCCGAGCGACTCCATCTGATCTTCCAGCAAGCGTCCCTGGGCGATGCGATATTTCATCGTGGCGTTGAGCAGTTTGCCCTGCGCCAGGGTGTAGCGCTCGCCGCGGAAAGCATCGAGAAAGATGCCCTCC